>CAKVBD010000018.1 GCA_934725105.1 uncultured Bulleidia sp.
AAAGGATCCTCCTTGTGGACTCTATTGTCCTTCAGAAGATTCTTTTTTCATACCACGGTTTTATTTGACGCTTACGTATAAGAAGATTAGAAAATACCAGAAGAGTCTGACAAAGGTTTGCTGAACTTCACACCATTTATCAAAGGAATTAAGCTAACTTCCATGTCTAATCTAACAGTTAAAGTATTTCATTGTGAAAACTGCAGAAAATTCATCATTGATGAAGATAACCTGCATTAACATGACAAAACCAGGCAAATTTGCCTGGTTTTTCATTTCTTTAAAGGTTTTACTCTTTCTGAAGCTATCTTCGCAACAAAACCTGTAAATAATCCTGTTGGAATCGATAACAATAAGAAGTATGGAAGTATCACTGCGATATATCCTGTCATATAGAAGAACGCAACAACACAAACCTGACCAACAGAGTGTGCAATCGATGACATCACAGAAGTAAACATCAATGATGTTTTTAATTTATGCATAATGCATAAAACAACGCAGCTCAAGAATACGCCACCAAATGAGATCCAGAAGGAAGATCCAAAGATTCTTCCACTCATGAGATTACCAATCATAACTCTCATTATATTCACAACAATCATCTCTTTGACACCCAAGACCTGTATTGTTACCAAAGCAATGATATTTGCTAAGCCAATTCTGAATACGCCAAACATTGGAGGAATTGTTGCGGTTTCAATCAGATTCAATGTAATTGCCATTGCACTTAACAAGGCAAGATATGTAAATCTTTTTGTTTTGTTATTCATTGGATAAATAATTCTCCACCCATTCACTTGTTCCAATCATAATGTTATTTGGAATACAAGTAATTGGCATGAAACTACTACCATCATCCCAACCCATCTGTTCACAAGTATGGTTTGGACATTCTACGCTTCCAACATGCCATCTTCCATCTTTAACTTCAACGACCATTTCACCATAGTCACCTTTTACAGTGTATTCTCCATCAACACCAGAATCAAACCATTGTGCAACTTCATTCTTATGAATAATTGCTACCCATTCACCTTTCGGTTTCTCAGTTGGTGTTAAATTAGGATCTGTACTTTTTTTAGGAAAAAATCGCATTGCAATAATTCCAACAACCGCAATGACTGCGATTACAACTAATATTTTGATTTCTTTTTTCTTCATAACGTAAAGATTATATCATTGAAATCAAATAAATGTTATTTATTAAACTTTTTTCTTCTTTCTGTTGCGATAATCATCTTACTCTTCATTCCATCATAGTCTTCTGTCTCAATCATTTCTTTTAAACTCTCTAATGATTGCTGAAAAGCTGTGATTTCATTTAAAAGATAATCTTTATTTTCCACAAACAGTTCTGGCCACATAGATTCATTGATTTCTGCGATTCTTGTCAGATCACGGAAAGAATCCCCCGTATAATCCACCAGCTGTTCATTATCCGTCACATTCATCAAAGAAACCGCAATTACGTGTGTTAACTGTGATAAGAAGCCAATCATCTTGTCATGTTCTTCTGCACTTAATTCACTGATTCTAGAAAAGCCAAGAATTTCTGCCAGCTGATATGCCGTAGCAATTGCTTCTTTTGTATTTTCTTTTGTTGGAACAATAATGAAATTCGCAGTTTCAAATTTCGAAGCATCCGCAAACAAAATACCTTTATATTCTTTCCCTGCCATTGGATGACAAGCAATAAATTCAATATCTTCTCTTAAGATGGCATTGATATTTCCAATCACATTTCTTTTTACACCTGTAACATCAGATAAAAGTGCACCATGTTTGATATATTGCTGATTCTCTTGGATCCATTTCACAAATGCATGTGGATACAGACAAGAAATCACAATATCTGCTTCTTTCACGATAGAAGGATCACTTCCACCTTTTATGATCCAACCTTTTTCTTTCGCATACGCAATGGATTCTTCATTGATATCCACACCAATACAGGAATATCCTTTCTGACTCAATCCTTCAACATAGCTTCCACCCAATACACCAAGTCCAATGACCGCAAATACTGTATCCTTATTGATCATAGCTAACTCCTAACTTCTTTAAATCCTCAAAAAACTTTGGATAACTCTTATTGATTGCTTCACTTCCTGAAATTGTAATATCTTCAGAAAGACTCGCAAGCATACTCAAACACATCACAACTCTATGATCATTATGACCACACAATACAACAGATTCCTTTAGTTTAGACGGGCCATTCACGACAACCGTTCCACCATCTGAATGAATATCACAGCCAAGCTTTCTCAGCTCTTCTTCCATTACACCAATACGATCACTTTCCTTGATACGCAATCTTTCACAATGTGTAAAAGTTGTTGTACCTTCGCATTGCGTTGCTAAACAAAAAAGTGCTGGTCCTAAATCTGGACAATCCTGCAAGTCAATTTCAGTTCCATGGATCGTATCTGCACTCACACGATATCCACCATCAATTTCTTCAATGCCTGCACCCATTCTTTGTGCAATCTCCAGAATCACATGATCTCCCTGATGCGAATCATGATTCACATTCAATATACGCAAAGGTGTCTTTTGAACCATGGCAAGTTCAATGAAGAAAGCCATTTGAGAATCATCTCCTTCAACAGTACAGTCCATTGGCTGATAAACCTGGTTTCCTTTGATATAGATATCATTTCCCTGCATATCGCAAACAATCTTAGAACGCTGTAATGCATCCAATGTCAATCTAACATATGATGCAGATTCAAATGGAGGAACAATATGGATTACACTGTCTTCTTTGCATAAAGGCAATGCAAATAGTAATCCAGAGATAAACTGTGAAGAAACATCACCATTCACCGTATATTCTCCACCTTGTAAAGGACCCTGCACATGCAGGAAAGATCCTTCTTTTTCAAACACAAGATTCTTCTGCTGAAAAAGCTCTTCATATACAGATTGCGGTCGATCCATCAAACGGCCATGTCCTGTAAACGATGCTTTTTTTTCTAACAATGCTGCAAGCGGAATCAAGAATCGCAATGTACTTCCAGATTCATTACAATCCATAACAGCACCATCATATGCAAGCTTTCCACCAACGCCATGTACTAGAATACCTTCCTGCACTCTTTCAAACTGCACACCTAAATGTGACAGCACATTCATTGTAGCTTCAGTATCTTTACTTTCACTGATTCCATGAATCAAAGAATCACCATCTGCCAATGATGCAGTAATAAGTGCACGATGAGATAATGATTTTGAAGAAGGCAACGTAACACCTGCATCAATATTTGGTCTGGACTTATGAAAATGTGTATCCATACTTACATCTCTCTACCCATTGCATGTGCAATCAATTTACATTTATCAACAACTTCTTTAAACTTTTCTGGTTTCAAAGATTGTGCACCATCACTCCACGCTTCACTTGGATGATCATGCACTTCAATAATCAAGCCATCTGCCCCTGCAGCAACTGCAGCCATAGATACTGCTTCAATATATTTCCAGTCTCCCGTAGCATGCGAAGGATCAATGACAATAGGTAAATGTGTCTTTTCCTTAATGATAGGAACAACAGCGAGATCTAATGTATTTCTTGTGTACTTTTCAAATGTGCGAATGCCTCTTTCACAGAAAATAACATTTGGATCACCACTCGCCATAATGTATTCCGCAGACATGATCCAGTCTTCAATTGTTGCGGACATTCCACGTTTCAATAAAACTGGCTTGTTTGTTTTACCAACTGCCTTCAAAAGATCAAAGTTCTGCATATTTCTAGCACCAATCTGAATCAGATCAACATTTTCAACAAATTCATCGAGCTTATCAATACTCATCAATTCAGAAACAATTGGCAATCCCGTCTTTTCTCTAGCATGTACCATATCCTGAATTCCTTCAGATCCAAGACCCTGGAAAGCATATGGAGAAGTACGTGGTTTATATGCACCACCACGAATGATCTGTGCACCACATTCTTTCACTTCCTGACCAATACGGCAGATTTGATCATCCCCTTCTACAGAACAAGGACCACCCATCACAACAACAGGTTCATTCGCACCAATCTTCACGCCACTAACATCAACAACTGTATCCAATGGATGGAACATTCTATTCGCAAGTTTATATGGTGCAGATACACGCGTTACATTCGCAACAAAACGCTGTGCTAAGATCTTGCTTTCATCAATATGTGCTGTATCACCAACTAAGCCCCATACATTAAATTCATCACCAATACTTTTATGAATCTGTAAACCTTTTTCTCTTAAATCTTTCTCTAAGCGCTCTAAATCTTTTTCTGATGCACTTTTCTTTACTGTAATAATCATTGCCTATTCTCCTCTAATACACGTTATTATCTTGTGTATGACATTTTCTATTGTTTCATTATTTTCAATCTGTATATCACTGTATTTCTCATACAATGGATATCGATCATCATACATTTTCTTGATGGCTTCTTCACTGGAAGAAAGTGGTCTAGAATCTGTTGGAAATAGATTGTGAAGATCTCTTTTGATCCAGATCACAATTCCATTTTCACTTAAATAGCGCATCGTTTCTTTCTGTGTAATCACACCTCCACCACAAGAGATAATTTCACCTCCAGCTTCACGATGTTCTTTTGCCACTTCTGTTTCAATACGTCTAAAGTATGCTTCTCCTTTTGAAGCAAAACATTCTTTAATGGATGTACCAAGTTTCTTAACGATTTCATCATCCATTTCAATTGCTTTTTTATGTGTTGCTTTCGCAAGAGAAGTACATACCGTTGTCTTTCCAGCCGTTGGCATACCAATCAATATAATATTTCTTCTCGTATATAGAAGATCATTCATACATGGCTGAATCATAGATGCATCCATCTTCTGATGCAGGAACAATTCATCTGCCGCAAATGCCTGTCGAACAAGCATTTCAAATCCACCTAATACTTTCATTCCCATGCACTTTGCTTCAAACTGCAGGCGCGTCATTAAGGGATTCGCAATAATATCAACAACTGTATTCACATTGGTAAAGCGAGCAATATCAATCACAGCTGCATCACAGTTTGGATACATGCCAATCGGTGTCGTATTTACAATCACTTCAAACTGTTTTTCATTTTCATACAATGTATCATATGTAATCACACCCTCTTTTTGATTTCTAGAAACAAGTGTGATATGTGCCTGCAGTTGATGCAACGCTTCACAAACAGCTTTTGATGCACCACCTGTACCAAGCACTGCGACATGCTTATCTTTCACATCAACATGGTTCTGTACAAGCATTTCCATAAAGCCAATATAGTCTGTATTGTAGCCTTTCAGCTTTCCATTTTCATTAACAATACAATTCACCGCACCAATTCTCTTACAAGCTTCATCCATTGCATCAAGATACGGAATGACAGCCTGTTTATAAGGAATCGTTACATTCAATCCATCAAAATCTTTGCTTTTCAAAAATGCATCCAATGCATCTTCTTTCATTTCATACATCTCATATGGATGAGAAATAAAATGACCATGGATTTCTTTTGACCAGCTATGTCCTAAAGGGTATCCAATTAATCCAAACTTCATCTTTCTTCTCCAAAATACATTGTGCCATGTCGTGTAATCAGTAAATCTACAAGTGTAATTGCACACATTGCATCTACAACAACTCTAGCGCGATGGATAATTGCAGGATCATGTCTGCCATGAATCTCAACTTCCACATTTTCATGTGTTTTAAAATTCACTGTCTGTTGTTTCTGTGCAATGGAAGGTGTTGGTTTAAA
The DNA here is from genome assembly GCA_934725105.1 of uncultured Bulleidia sp. Lineage (GTDB taxonomy): Bacteria > Bacillota_I > Bacilli_A > Erysipelotrichales > Erysipelotrichaceae > Bulleidia. The sequence goes on from CAKVBD010000018.1 coordinate 5,762, forward strand.
GACTGTCTGGAAACGAATTGGCATGCCATTTGTGATACCGCCATTGATTCCACCATTATGATTTGTCACAGTTGTAACTTTGCCATCTTTCATTGTAAAAGCATCATTTGCTTTGGAACCATACATCGAAGCAAAATCAAATCCACTGCCAAACATAACACCTTTACATGCTGGAATAGAGAACAATGCATGAGAAAGCATAGACTCTACAGAATCAAATTCCGGTTCACCAACACCAGCATCCATACCAACAACTGCCGTATCTAAGATACCGCCAACAGAATCCTGTCTGTTTCTAGCATCATTGATCAACGCAATCATTGCCTGTCCTTTTTCATCATCTAATGTTGAAAATGTTTTTCCATTACAGATTTCAATATCATGCAGAAGATCATTTTCATCAAATGGACGATCTGTAATATCCATCATGCGTGAAATATGTGTACCAATTGAAATATTCTTTTCTTTTAGCATGCACATACAGATTGCTCCACACACAACAAGAGGTGCTGTTAATCTGCCAGAAAAATGACCACCGCCACTTGCATCTTCATTTCCGCGATATTTCATGTGTCCTGCATAGTCCGCATGCGAAGGACGTGCAATATTTTCTAAAGCATTATAGTCAGAAGAATGTACGTTTTTATTCTGAATAAAGAAAGCAATTGGGGTTCCTTCAGTGACTCCATTTTTCACACCAGATACAAATTTTGGAATATCATCTTCTTTTCTGCCTGTAGAAATCGTACCTGCTGCCTTTCTTTGATTCACCATTCTAGAAATGATGTCCATATCAATTCTGACACCACTTGGTACACCATCCATGACTGCACCAATTGCAGTTCCATGAGATTCTCCAAACAATGTGACTGTTAAGTTATTTCCAAATGTATTTTTCATAAACGCTCCCTGATTTTTTCATTTGACCAGTCTTCTACATATCCCTTGCCAATTTCATCAACCTGAACAATCGAGATATGATCATGATCTGCCTTCTTATCATTCATCATTAACTGATATACTGCATCCGCATCATATTCACACGTCACAGGCAACTGTAGTCTTTCCAATACTTTCACAAGACGTTCTTTAATTTCCTTATTATTCAAGATCTTCAACATGCCAAGTCCAACACACTCACCATGATAATATCCATCCATCCCAAAATAAGATTCCAGTCCATGACCATATGTATGTCCAAAGTTCAACAGCTTTCTTTCCCCTGTTTCTTTTTCATCATGTTCGACTACATCTTTTTTGATATTTAAACAACGTGCAATAATTTCATCAAGATGATCAACATAATCATCTCTTTCAAAGATTTCAAACAGTTTCTCGTCTTTGATCAATCCCTCTTTGACTGCTTCTGCTAGACCATTATGGAAATGACGTGGTGTTAATGTAGATAATACTTCAGGATCTACAAGAACCATATCTGGCTGCCAGAACGCACCAACACAATTCTTTACACCATTGAAATCAATTGCGGTCTTTCCACCAATTGAAGAATCAATTTGAGATAAAGAAGTAGTAGGAATATTGATATATGGAATCCCTCTCATATAGATTGCAGAAGCAAATCCAGCCATATCACCAACAACACCGCCACCCAATGCAATGACACTGTCTTTTCTAGATACATGAGCTTTCTGCATTGCTTTTAAGATATCCTGCAACGTATCGAAGTTCTTGCTTGCTTCTCCATTTTTAAACACATACATCGAAGCAGATGGATATTGCTTTTGAAAAAGATTTCTCCACTGTTCTGGTACACCATCATCACTGATCAAGAATACCTTTCCACTTCTTCCAATATATTCTTTTGCTTGTTTTAAAATTCCTCTTTCAAGATAGATTGGATACGTTTTACTTTCTGCATGCATTTCAATTTTCATACTCTTACCTCTATATACAAATAAAGCCATATGGCATTATCCATATGGCTGTTCACGTACAACTTTTTTAGATAATGCCTATTCACAATAAAACGGGCAATTATCCATTACCCTCATTACCTAAAATAATAATAGAAATATTTATTACTTACGACATTTTTCATAACTAACTCGCTTATTCATCATACATTCTATATTTTGAAAATGCAATCAAATTATGATGAAAATTGTTACATTCACAACAATCAGTAAACACTTACACACTTTACTAGATTGTCATGGTAGAATTTGAATAGAAAGTAATGAATGTATATGGCAAATAAAACGTTAGAAAAATACGACATCCATGTTTTTTCATCATTGAACAAACAAAACATCCCTGGAATCATTGCAATCGAGAATTACAAAGAAATCGATGGCATGCTTTATGTATTGGAAGAAACAATTGAAGGAAATACACTACAGGAATATCTCAATGAAGGCATTTCTTTGAAACTAAAGAAATACTTCATGAATGAAATATTGAAAACAATACAGATTCTGCATCATCATTCTCCAATAATCATTCTTGGAAACTTAGATCCTGCTTCAATCTGGATCACATCGAATGACAAAGTAAAGATTTCTGTTGGTGAACAGGCACGTGCAGATGATTCAGAAACAATAGATATTAAATGCATTGGCTATCTATTAAAAACAATGTTTCCGAATCATGAATATGATGTTTTAGCAATGCAATGTATTCAGAAAGAATTCACAACCATAGAAGAAGTCATTTCCGTATTCAAGCATCATCGAACGATTGATGGAATCAATATTCCAGGATTCCGAAGCAAAAAGCTTTCCCATATGATTATCGCAGGCATTGCCTATGTTTTAATCATTGCTTCTTGCTTCAGTGGAGATGTCATCTGGAATGATATGATTATCACCCAGCCTGTATTCACTACACTTTATCGCCTCCTGCATCTAACAAGCTGTATTGCGATCATTGATATTTGTACACACTGGACATCACTCTTTGATGAATTCCCATGCATGAGTGATACAAATCCATATAAAAGAATGCTCGGACGCTGCATCGCAATTATCATAATCCTTGTGATTACTGTATTGATATTGATGGGATTAGACAAAATACTGCTATAAAAAAAGTAGAGAAGCAAAATTCTCTACTTTTCATATAATTTATCTTTCGAAATACTTTTTGCGATCTTCGGATAAGTTATCGCAGTAGTAACGTACAGATAATGCTGGGCTAACCTTGTTAGCACCTGTTGGTTCAACTACGAATACGTCACCTTCAAGCATGCAGTTCATGATAGCCTGACATGTTGTATCAAGGTTATCTACACCTGCTTCAACTTCTGTTAAAAGATCATTTGCATTAACTTCGATATAGAGCCAATCCATTGCATGTGCTTCGCCCTTCTTCCAGTTTATGATGTCTTCATAATCCTTTACAGACTTCTTATTAACAACTGGTTCTTCAACCTTCTTTGTTGTCTTCTTTGTTGTTGTCTTCTTTGCAGCAGGCTTCTTAGCAGCTGTCTTCTTTGTTGCTGGTTTTTTAGCTGTTGCTTTTTCTACAGTTTCTTTTTTATCTGCAGCCTTTTTCGCTGTTGCTTTCTTAGGAGCAGCCTTTGTAGTTGTTTTCTTAGCAGTTGTCTTTTTTACAGTAGTTTCCTTTGTAGCTTCTTCTGTATTTACTGCTGCTTTTGTAGTCTCAGCTGTGGAGACTGTTTTCTTTGCTGGCATGATCATACCTCCCTTTATATATTCAAATTATAGCATAATTATCATAAGACATACATTTATTTCACAAGTTTTCCAATAACATGTGATATCATTAAAGCAAGAAAGAAGTCAGTATGATCATTGATAGAAAAGGAATGCAGAAAATCGAGTCTTTATCAGGCTTTTCATCACTAGAAATCATGGAAACGGTATCTAGACTCATCGCAGATAAAATCATGCATGCATTTTCTAAGCAAGATAACATTGTTGTACTTGCAGGAAAAGGAAATAATGGTGGAGATGGGTATACCATTTGTAAATATTTAAAAGAGTATTCATTTAAAATTCTTCCCATTGATGGAGAACCCGTCAGCAACGAAGCAATCAAAGCAAAAAACAATATTGACCCACACTCTATTTACACATACCAGAAAAAATTCATTGATGAAGCAGATTTAATTATTGATGCGGTATATGGATTTTCTTATCATGGTGAATTAAAGAAGAATATTCGAAATATTTTTCGATATGTCAATCAATCCAATAAAACTGTTTATTCCATTGATATCAACAGTGGTGCTGAAGCAGACAGTGATTATCATGATCTAGATGCAATTCATTCAACAATTACATTTGCATTGGATTGCTACAAACCATTTCATATGCTTCAAAAAGAACACCAATTATTTGATACATGTGAATTGATTGATTTACATTTACCACACACAATTCCAACAAAATATTACGAAATGAATGAAGACCGATTCTTTTCTCTGTTTCCAAAAAAGCCAGTCAATGCATATAAAGGAACATATGGAAAGACATATCTAGTTGGAGGAAGCTATGGATGTGCTGGTGCGTTAAGTTTAAATATCATAGGAGCTAAAACAGTAGGCACTCCCTATATCAATGTTTCCTGTCCAGATGAAATCTATCCCATTGTAGCTGCACATCATATTACGCCGGTATTTCACCCATTCAACTATAACAACTACGAAGAAAAACTATATCCACGCATCAAAGAAGCAAAAGCAATTGCATTTGGTTCTGGTGCAGTCTATATGCCACGTAAAGTTGAATGCATGGATATGATTCTACAGGAATCTACACAGCCCGTCATCCTAGATGCAGAAGCATTACGCATGCTTGTGAAAAACACATGGATATTAAGATTTGTAAGCTGTCCAGTCATCATCACTCCACATTTAGGAGAATTTGCTTCCATCTGCAATCAGCCAATTGAAGTCATCAAAGATCATAAATTAGAGTATGCAAAGCAATTCGCCCTCAAAAACAAAGTCTATGTTGTATTAAAAGGACCAAACACAATCATTGTTTCTCCAAATGAAGACGTATATATCAACCAAAGTGGGAACCAGTCATTAGCACAGGCAGGCTCAGGAGATCTGCTTGTTGGAATCCTTGCAGGACTATTAACAATGACAACGGATATCTTCCATGCATTATGCATGGGTGTATGGTTACATGGATATCTTGCAGATTATGGAAACAAAATTTATTCTAGACAATCATTTCCAATTGAAAAATATCCTGAAATCATGAATGAAGTATTTAAAAATCACGGACTCTGATCCGTGATTTCTTTTTATCCTTTTAAACCTTCTTCTTGTCTTTGCATGTTTTCTACAACAACGTCATAGATATCACCAATAGACTGACCATATTCAAGAATCTGCCATGGTTCATTTGTATGGAAATGAATCTTGATTAAAGTATCATCACCAACAACTAACAGACAGTCACCTTTGAAATGTTCTGTAATATAGTCATTGATCTTATCTTCATCAAGATCATGACCATCAATCAATAACTGTGTATCAAATTTAAATTCTAACTGTTCCATAATTCCTCCAATGAATATTCACATTTTAACACTGATCATTACCAATGTCATTTAACATCATTCGCTGCGTTTAAAGAAGCTGACAGGTACATCTAAATTATCAATTTCTTTTTCTTTCTCTTCTTCATCATCTGTGTGAAAAACAGGAATCGAAGCTGTAACGATTTCAGGAAGTTCTGCTTCATCATCACTTTCCTCTTTCACTTCACTCAGATCCAGATCTTCTTCCTTCACTTCTTCGGCTTCCTCTTTGATTTCCACTCCTTCTGGATCTTCTTTGATTTCAACTTCTTCACTGATATCTTCATCCAGATCATTTTCAACAATTTCCTCTTCTTCATCAAAAGGTTTCATTTGTTGAACTTTTTCTTTGATCGTTGTTGGTTCAAGGTAATCTTCTTCATCCAGATCATCATGAATCAATGGTGTTTTTTGTACTGGTGGAATCTCCTGAGGTTCTTCTTTCTTTTCTTCCGCTTCTACAAATGGATGTTCTTCTTTTAAACGAACAGATTTATATTCAGAATCAACTTCACGAATCAAATCCGCTTCACTTGCTTTTTTCAGTCTAACAGCCATGTATTGCTTTGAAGGCAGTGCAATTCTAAAGCGACCGTGGAATACACCTGCATAGCGAATTGTCATATTCCATGTATCAATCACATCAACTGCGTAATCCGTTTCATCATCAATAAAGAAATCTCTGCATCCAGGTCTTTGGAAACCAAAATAGAAAATATATTGGCCTTTTGCCTTTTCTTCCTTATCATTTTCACTAACAGCACATGTACTGTCCCATTCAATTTGATGAGGCGCAATTTCACTGCCATTCATTTCCTGCATAATTTGTTTCAAGAAACCAAATCTCAAATGGCTTTCTCCATGCAGCTTTCCACCATGAGACCACCATAAGATATTATTCTCATTCAGATATGTTTCACCATGTCCTGGATAGCCGCCACGCATTGCAATTTCCCAGAAACGTCTCACTTCTTCTTCAGCAATCAAGTTGCCCCAGCCATACTGGATATTTCCTTCATAGCCTGCTTCATCTACAACAACTGGCTTATGATACTGTTCTCTGAGTTCATTTGTAACTTCTACTGTTTTGTATAAGTCAATTCTCTGGTAGGAAACATGTGTAATCCAATCCTTAGACTGATCATATACTTTCAAGCAGTTGTGAATTGAACGCAAATGATGATATGGATCATTCTTTACAATAACATTTGCAAGATATTCAAAATCTTCAATAGATTTATTCTGGAAAAGATCCCATTCATTTGCCATTGCCCACCATACATTGCGATATGCCGCAAAACGAGCAATGATATATTTCAAATACAATTCATCTTCTTCTCGACTCATAGAAGAGAAACCCCAGCGATCATATGGATGGAATAAAATCAAATCAGCTTCAATTCCAAGATCACATAACTTCTGCAGCTGTTCTTCAATATTTCTAAAATATTCAGGAACAAATCTCGTTTTATCAAAAGCATTGCCTTCACTTTTTCCCATGTAATCCATGAAGTTGCTTTCATTTAGTATAGAAGCATCCATTGGTGTTCCAACATATGGAAAATATTCTGGATCATTAAAATTATATACATAGTGTTTTGGAAAAATGCAGAAGCGTAATTTATTGAAAGATGAGTCTTGTAATGTTTTGAGTGTCTGTTCCTTTGTCTGTTCGTTTTGTAAATGCCATACATATGCTGTTGTACCAATGGAAATATATGGTGTTCCATCAGCATATGAAAAATGATACGTATCCTGTACATGCACTGAACCATGATTATTTTCTTTTGGTGGATCTACCACGAATGTTCCAGAAAATACCTGTTTTGTAAAAGTTGCATGTAAGACAAAAGAATATTCTCCTTCATAAGAAGGCATAAAACGAATTCTATAAATGCCATCCCCATCATAAAAACCATTAACGCACACACTTTCATCTTTCGATGTAAAGATACCTGTCAATGTCTGTTCAACAAATGGATTACCTTCGTCTGTTCCATTCAAAGATACTTCAAAAACACCCCATCGATTTACATGGATTACTTTCTCTAGTCCCATAAATTTCCCCCTGTTTGTATTTTTATACACGTATTTTACAATATTTACGCTCACTTCGGTATGAAATACGAAAGAAATCGGACAAATTTTGCCCGATTCTATTTGTTACTTCGCTAAAATTTCTCTAGATTCTCTAGAATTGAGTTCAACGATCTGGTTGAAATATTCATCCTGATTCATATCACCCTTGTCCAATACTGTTTCAATATTACCATCCTTGATATATACAAGACGTGTTGTAAAGGATGCAATGAGTGGATCATGTGTAACCATGACGATCGTTACACCATTTTCTCTATTCATCTTCTGCAGTAACTGTAATAGTTCACTAGAATTCACAGAGTCTAGATTCCCTGTAGGTTCATCCGCAACAATGATATGTGGATTATTGATCAGTGCTCTACAGATAGCTCCACGCTGTCTTTGACCGCCAGAGCATTCATTTGGATATTTATGAAGCAGAGATGTAATCTGCAGCTCATCTGCCAGATGTTTTACTCTTTTTTCAATTTCTGCTTTAGATACATGTGCAAGTGCTAAAGGCATAGAAATATTTTCATACATCGTATGTGTATCTAACAGGTTAAAATCCTGGAAGATAAATCCTAGATTCTGATATCTGAAACGTCCAATTTCATTGGCAGACATAGATCTGACATTCTTGCCATTGATCAATACTTTTCCTTCCGTACATTCATCAATTGTAGAAATATTATTAATAAATGTAGATTTACCAGAACCACTTGGTCCCATGATACCTACAAATTCTCCTTCATGTACCTGGAAATTGATATCATGTAATGCTTCAAACGCATTTGGTGTTGCATAGTTATATACTTTCTTTAAATGAACTGCTTCTAATACAATATTTTCTTTCATACAAATTCTCCTGTTACTTCTTCAATACAGCGCTTCTGTAATAGAATACAGAAATGACTCCACAAATACAGATTGGAATGATACTGCCAATCAATAACGTTGACATTGTCTTCATTGTTAACAAGCCACCTATATACAACGTTGCAAATATATTCACGAGATAAATCAAAATAGATACAACGATAAATAAATATAGGTAGAATACTTCTTTCAAAATAATTCTGCTTTTTGCGGAATCCAGGAAACCAATATGAGACAGTGTTCTAAATTTCAGCTTGCGATCACTCACTTCATTTGCAAATTTAAACATAATAGACATCGCAAGTAGAACATTCATAGAAATGTATGTAATTAATACTAAAACCTGATAGATTGGATTGTCTGTGCTTGTCAGCATGGAAATCAACAATGTTCCACTGACAATAAACAACATCAGACTCAATCGCAATACTTTCAGATCCTGTCTGAAAAATCCAATCGAAACAATACTTTCAGCATTCGATATCTTATTTTTAATCAATGTATTCAAGAAAGGTAAGAACAAATCATTTAATACAAGAATATATCCAGCTAAAGATGCAAATGTACATGGAAGTACCAATTGTTTTTGATAATAGAACATAAGAATTGGTGCAATCCATAATGCAAGATGCAGGAATTTACCAAATACTTTTCCAATCTTGCCGCCAATATTTAATTCCTTTGGCTGTGGATTTTTTAATCCATTTGGATTCAGTAACTGTGCTGCACTGTTTCTATAGGAGAATGATAAATTCAATAACAATGTCCAGAAAATAACATATCCAAGAACAATGAATGCCCATAATACAGATTGAAAATTCAATGTAATTTCAATATCAGTATGCATCATATTCACAAGCAATACATTGATCAAAGGCAACATAAACAAGCCACCAATGATTCCTACTGGTAAAGCAACAAGCAGAATTAAAACTGTCTGTAATAACAGATAGCTTGCATTCTGTGTATAGGTTGCCCCACAAACCAGGCGTACTGCTAGACTCTTCGCTTTATTTTTAATAAAGAAGTCATTCGCAAATACAATTTCAACAGAGCACAAAATGACAGAAGCAACCATCAGAATCGTAGGGATATCACTTTTCCCACGAATCATCGTAACACCAACGGCATCACTCATCGCAACTGTGAAAAACAAAAAAATAAACATTGATGTAATTGTGAATGTGATCCAACAAAAAAATGTGCGGACCTTATCATTCATCAATGAATTGCACACATCCTTAATCATGAAAACCTCCAAATCTTGGATTATTTTACATCGTATAGAAAGCGTTTTCAATAATTATTTATATGTCTGATAATTTCCTTCTGGATCCACTTTTTTAATGCTAGATATTTTTCAATATCTTCTTTCTCACAAACACGCTTTTGATTCAGTGCAGCATACACACGTTTACTTGCCTGAATATGCGCTTCACTTACTGATTCACATACATTTAAAGCAGGAAAGTCAAAGCCTTTCATATCCATATGGCAATAGATTTTCACAGGATTTCCTTCTCCATCAGTTATCTTTTGTATTTCTAAAGGCTGTTCAAGTACATGACAGTCAAAAGACAAATATGGTGGCAATAGAATTTCTTTTTCTTCACTCTTCTTATATGCATTTAAAAGCATAGAAAAATCAGCACACAAACATCCCTTTGGAATTGTAATATCCATCAATACTAGCTGTTTTTTATCTTGATAGGCATTTAAGAATCCTGCAGTAGAAGTGGAAAGAAATGAAGTGATTCTTTTTTCTTTCATAAAACATGCATAGTCTACAAAACGCTCTACACGATACACATGCAGATCATCACTTGCTTTTGACATACATTTGATCAGCTGCACACTCATATCAATCACTTCAGGAATATGATCAAAGAATGCAGGATTAAAATATCTGTTTTCTTCACTTCTTGCTTTTTCAGTCTCCATTCCAGGAAATAACAATGCATTCCACGTCACATATGCTTTTGCATCTGCATAGAATGGATCATTTCCTTTCACATCACCTTCATAAAAACGAATCACATCTTCTTGTTTCATACTACTTATTGTAGACCAAACAAAAATAAAAAGTACTAGTTTCCTAGTACCAGACGATATCTTTTCTGATTGTTTTCTCTATAAATGCATTGGAATCCTTCTTTAATTAAAAACTTCTCTCCAATAGCATTCCTGTCATGAATTTCACTCACAAATGCACAAATTCCATATTTTTTTGCTTCTTCTTTCATAAGACGCAACGATTCATGCCCATAGCCAGCTTCCCTAAGATCACTACGCACAATCACAGAAAAAATATATGCATGTATTTCTTCATCAAAGATCCATGAAGTTTCAGATACAAAATCCTGACACCCATCACAATACACAAAACGATAGAAGAAATGCGGATCATCCTGATTCATTTTATGCATCAATCCATCCAGCTGTTCTTCTGTATATGTATCGGTATGTCCCTGAAATGCCATTGTCTTTACATTTTCATGTATTTTTTTTAGAAAGGATAATTCCTTTCGTTCTGGTTTTACAAGAATTGCCATACATCAATGCCTTTTTCCCTGTACAAAAAAGCCAATCACAGCACACAAGATTGCACCCGCAAGAATATACGTTGCATATTGATTCACAAATGTTGTTGTCATATACATGCTTGTAGCTTTCACACTTGTCAAAATATCACTCGATGCAAAATCTGTTAGATGCATCATATTAAAGATTGTAAACAATGCACCAATACTCAAAATTCTTCCACCAATAAATGCAGTCGCAATACGAATAAAGATTTTATGGAAATGTGCTGTCACTGCACCAAAAATAACACCAAAGATGATTACTGCAACAAGCTGAAGATTTCCACTGATTCCATGTACAAAAGGAATCAGAAGATATCCTAAGAATACGCCTGCAACAACACCTAAAAGAAAGAACGCAAACTTTTCAGCATACTGTGCAAGAATTGCCGCAACAACTGCAGCACCCAAAGCAATTGCCATTGTTGTAGATGTCTGTCCATATGTAGAAACAACCATTTCAAATGTCAGACCAAATGCAAAAATCGTAAGAAACAGTGAAAATAATTTCTGTCCCTTCATCACTGCCATAAATCCTACAAAAAGAAATACCGCAATCGTTAAAATGACTCCTATCATATCTATTTCCCTCAATTCTATTTCAAAATAACATTCTTCAAAATCAATCTAGATTCCAATTCCTTCGCACTCATACGCAATGCTCCTTGTGAGAATACCGCATTTTGAATCAATGCATCACTCGTAGCATACGTTACACGATATTGATTTTTCAGATCATATGCACTCTTTTCAAGATATGCATCTGCCGTCTGATCTGCTTTTGTATAAATGATCGTCAATCCTTTTTTATGGAGTGTCGTTCCAATGTTGCCTTTCACCTGATATCCATCAAATACGACCCATATATCATGTTCCAGATAAGGAAGATAGTTATAGAGATATGTAATCAGCTGATCACGTGCCAGACCAATATCTTCATAGGCAATTTCTTTCAAACTGTCCCATGCATAAATCATATTATAGCCATCTACAATCAATAATTCTTCAAGATTTTTAGATGCCTGTACTTTTCGCAGTTCTTCCACTCTGACTCTTTCCTGCTTTTCTTTTTCCTGTGCGCGCTTTTTTGCTTCCATTTTTTCCAGGTTACGATTTTTACCTGCAGTTAAAGAATCAATATAGCTAAGATCTTCACTCGAAACTTTATAGCGCACATTCTGATAAGAAACACTGGACTCTTCCTTTGGCTGAATATGCATGTAATCATCTGCCTTATCCCATGGAACACTAAATCCACTGCCATTTGCACAGAACACAGAATCACTTGGATTCCGTAAGTCATTTTCAGGATGATAGTCAAAGGAAGCAACGATTTCATCTTGTTGCGATGTTGGAAAATATCCTTTCAAAGATGCCTGGAATCTACCTTTTCCCTTTGTATAGGAAACAACTTCATTCTGATAATTCATCATTGTTCTAACAGGACCATCTCCATGAATATGCATTGAACCATCCTCATTGGTATCCACTTCAACATGTGCACCTTTCATTTCCAGATCATATAAAGCTCTCGATAAAGATTCATTTGGTAAATCCAGAACAAATGCATAATAAGGTTCCAGCAGCACAGATTCACTCTTCATCAATGCCTGTCTGACTGCTCGACACGCTGCCTGTCGAAAGTCTCCGCCAACGGTATGTTTAATATGCCCTTTTGCCGCAATCAGTGTAATTCTAACGTCTGTCAATAAAGAACCAGTCAATACACCACGATGCTGCTTCTTCTCTAACGCAGACAAAATACTTTTCTGCCAGGAAGAAGATACCATATCTGTACTGACAATACTTTTCACTTCCTTGCCACTGCCCTGTTTCAATGGTTCCAGTAAAACATGCACTTCTGCATAGTGACGCAATGGTTCAAAGTGTCCAGCACCTTCCACTGCTTCTTTGATTGTTTCTTGATAAACGATCCTGCCCGTTGAAAAGCCAACCTTGATTCCAGATAACTCTTCAATTTTTTTCTGCAGCACTTCCATCTGCATTTCACCCATGATCTGTACCTGGATTCTTTTTGTTTTCTCATCTACACTGATTGCAAGTGTTGGATCAATAGATGCCAGCTGCTTACATGCATCCGCAAGTACTAATGCATTTGCCCCACTTGGCAAGACAAGTTCATAATTCATATACGCTGCTAGAACTGGTTCATTGACACCTTCTTCAAAACCAATGCCCTGTCCACTTTCTAATGACTGAATGCCTTTCAAACAGACAACCATTCCAGCTTCTGCCTGTTTTACCATCACAAAGCTTGTTCCGTTATATACACGAATCTGATCAACTTTTTCTTCATTGATCATATCTTTTGCTTTTAATATGCCACCTGTAATTTTCACATGTGTAAGACGATTGCCAGCATCATCCATAGAAATCTTATAGACACGACCACCTAAGCTTTTTGGATATTCAACCTCTCTAGAAATATCATTGATCAAATCCAGCAAGGCATCCACACCATCATTTTTCAAAGTCGATCCAAACAATACTGGAAACCACTTTCTTTTATAAAAGGCATCCTGGATCATTTGAAAATCAATACAGTTAGTCTTTGAATAAACCTGTAGAATATCATCATCAATCATCGCAAGCATTTCATCTTTATCACTAGAAGTCCAGTCAATACACATATCGCTGCAATGTTTTCTAAGATCTTCAAGTAATTCATCTTTTGTAAAATGGGCAATATCCATCTTGTTCACAAAGATGATAAATGGTACATGATAATGTTCCAGACATTGAAAGATTGTTTCTGTATGTGACTGCACTCCATCCTGCCCGTTGATTACCACCACAGCAAGATCCAATACCTGCAAACTTCTTTCCATTTCACTAGAGAAATCCACATGACCAGGTGTATCAATCACATAAACATCTGCATCTTTCCATGTAAAATGTGCTTCTTTGGAATAGATTGTAATGCCATGTCCTCTTTCCTGTTCATCAAAGTCCATAACAGTATCTTTATGATCCACTCTGCCAGCTTTTCTAATCACGCCAGCATGAAAAAGCATGCTTTCTATGCATGTTGTTTTTCCTGCGTCTACATGTGCTACGATTCCGATCGTTATTTTCTTCATACAATATATTACTTTCTAAGATCTGCTCCGCAAAATGGGCAATAGTCTGTTAACTGCTGTGTATCATCACAACAGATAGCTTCTTTCTTACAAGATGGACAAACATACTTTCTATCTATTTTGATCCATGTATATCCCTCTTTTTCTCGACAAGCACTTTGCATTCTTTCATTTTTTGCAGCCTGTTCAAGCGTAAAAGATGAATCTCTATGATTTTTACGATAGTAAAACTCATAGTCATGGTATGTAAATGTTAATCTTTCATTTTCTCTTTCTTTTTCAAGCAAAGCATCCTGACATACCTGAATCTGTTTCTTTAACTCACGCATTGCAGAAAGATCTTTTGCATCCTTGTAGTTTTCATACTTCCAGAATACAGAACGCAACAAAGAATCTTCCAGCATTTTTCTAGTTTCATCCGAAACATCTTTTTTCTTTGCCTGTTTTTTCACTGTCAGCTCTTCCCCAACCAATATTCCACAGTATGGTGGAATATAGTTTGTCCATGTTGGATTTTTCGCATAGAGACTTTTCGATACAACAAGATAATTGTAATCCCCATAAAAAGATTTCTTGTTATCTGTCTTCAGATCCTGTAATGTCACTTTCAATTCATAACATTTAAAGATACCCTTTGCATCCATCGTCATATAGTCAACGATTTCATCTCCATGACCACTGCTTTTAAATCCAATAGTCACTTCTTCACAGCCATATTCTCTTTTTGCTTTACTCAAAGCATCTAATGCCTTCTCTAAATCTTTCGTTTCTTTTGTTTTCATAATAGTTCGCTGTCACTGGAAATCATTAATACGTTTTGTTTCTCAAATGGTTGTTTTTCTTCCTGGGTTGCCAATAAAACAGTGTGCTTGAAATGATTCTGTAATAATTTACGGAATGCATTGCCTTTTTTCGCAAATGGGCCACTCAAAGCCGTTGGAACATTTACAATGTAAATTCCTTTTTCATGCAATGCATCATGAATGATTTGAATACTTTCTTCATCTCTTCTCTGTTCTTTTTTCCCTGTAAAGGCATCATTGATAATCAAATCAAACTTCTTGTTAGACTCTCTAAGAAAGTCAATGCCATCTTCATTCACAATATGCATTCTCTTTGTTTCATCTTCACTTAGATCATGCAGGCCAAAATACTGAAACGCAACAGAAATCACATCTGTATTGATTTCAGAAACTGTAATTTCAGCATTCTCATATGTATGCACGTAAAACTTTGGATATGCAAATCCACCACCGCCAATCAGAAATGTATTTTTAATCTCTGGATTCACAAAAAAAGCATAATCAAATCTTCTCATATATGGAAATACAAGATCATACTTCTTTTCTTCGCTCAGATACATTGCTGACTGATATGTATCATTCACAAATAGAAAGCTTACTGCTTCATCATCAAGCACTGTATCAACAACACGTAATGTACCACCAGGTGTCTTTTTTTCAAATAATATATTTTTACGCATGGATATATTTTAATACATCTTCTTCATTGTTGGAATCTCGTAATAAAGTGACATAGCCCAATAGACTATCTGCCTTCTTCTTCAGCATCTTGCAATGTGGATTCACAAAAATACGACAAGGATACTTTGCATTCTTTGCTTCCTGTACTAGATTGACAACAGAAGAATTCCCATCAAAAGCTAATAATACAGATGCATTTCTCTTAAAGATTTCATACGCAATCGATTTATAGATTCCCATACTGCTAGGTTCAATTGCTACACGAATCAAAACATTGCTTCTTTGTAAAGCATGCAATCTGGCTTTAGAAATCGTAGACGGAACAAAGGCATATACATCAAACTTTTCCGCATGATCTAACAGATATTTCTCATACCCTTTTAATGATGCACCAATCACAAATACAACTTTATCAGGATCACATGTTTTAATCAGTGTATCAATCAACGCACAATATTCTTTTCTTGTTTTTGTAATATGTGTGTCATTATTAAAACTTCCTCCCGCAATAATAACTGGAAATTTATTTGTGGGAAGTGGAGTAATCTTGTCTTTGAATATACTAGATGAATCATAGATTTCAGATGTATCTTTTGACAAATCATCTATGTGATAGGACTGCATTCTTTCTGCATATAATGTTTCCATAGAGGTTGTCTTTAATGCTTGTTCAAGTTTCTTTTTCTTTTCCATAAAAGCATGCATTGAAAAAGCAATAATCTTCTTTTCACTCTCACACATTTCAGAAAGATCATCATTTGTTAATTGCAGAATCTTTTCCAGTGACAGCTGTTCATCAATGGAATTTGTTCCATACAATGCACCACCATCACTTCCCTGCACACAATCCACACCTGCATGTAAATATTGTTTTAATGGATGTTTTGACAAATCTGAAAGATTATTCAAACGAACATTCGAAGTAATCTGGAATTCCAGTATAACATGATTCTTTTTCAAATATTCTAGAAATGCTTTTCCTTTTACTGTAGATAGATTTGCGGTATATAAACCATGCCCAATACGAACATGCGGCATCCTTTGATTCTTTTCTAATGACTCCTCTACACAGCGAATACTGTTATATACATTATCCCGCAAGGAATCATTTTCTCCTGCATGAATACGAATCACAAAAGAATCATCCATCGCTGCTAGATGTGTAATTTCCTGAATCAGAGGTTTTAGTTCACGAATATCATTGATTTCTTCTCCGACAATATCACTGCCCGCAACATATGGATCCATCATCACACCATATAATGCTTCTAGATTATCCTTATAGTTATTCGCACTGATAGAATCTCTGACAATTGTTAATGGAATACGTCTAAAAGACGCAAGAAAACGAATCATAACACCTGTTTCCTGATAGATAGCAGGCATTACAGAATGTACTTCTTTCAGCATCTTAATGGATGCTTCTTTTTTAACAAGCGTTGTATCAGAGATTTCTACATACTGGATGCCTTCCTTCTGATACTTTCTAGCTATCCATAACAGTTTATCCTGAAATAATGAATTGTTCTGATACAAAGGATTTGCTTCATCTAGAAGCATTTGCTTCAAAGTCATTCTCACTTCATTGTCACTAATTGCATCAATATGTTCCAATGGAATTCTTTGACTCGCAACAATTCCTTTTGTAAAGACATAGCGATATAAATACACCTTTTCAAGATTCGTAAATACAGCCTGTCCATCTTTCATGACAGCTAAAGAATTACGAATGCGAGGAATGTTATACGCAGCATTTTCAATATTATGCAAAATGAGATCAGCAAAGTTAATATATGTTGTATCATCAATCCTGCGCTGCAGATATTTACCTTCCAGACTGGAATTTTCAAATGTTTTCGCAACAATACTTCTCTGTTTTTCTAAAGCATCAATTTGAGATACACTACATTTCAGTTTCAATTTTTTGACATAATAATATGGATACAGGATTTGATGCTTGATGCCTAATGCAATCAGCATATCCCCTGTGAGATTCGCATTCATATGTGTATGCAGATCTGTATGAAACTTATATTCTCTTTGAATAAATGTCTTAACAACTGTCTTTTGAAAATCCAGCTGATAATTCTTTGTCTGGGACATCAATGTTTTAGAGATTGCGGGAATCGACGCTTTTCTTTCAATTGTTCCATCCGGATAAATATTCGCAACCTTCGTATCCTTTAGACGAAAAATATATACAAGATTTCCACAATCATTGTAATAACATGGAATTTCACCTTTGATGATTTTCAATCCAGCATCATCAAAAGAAATCTTTAAATCACACATCTTTGCAAGATTACTGATCAAGTTTCCAGTTGTATGGTTTGGTGTACGCAAAATATAGAACAGACGATCCTGTTCCTTATATAATTCAACAATGATATCTTTTTCCTGATCTAAATAAAACTGTGTAAAATATTCCATGATTCACTCCTGATTTTTGCGCTATTTTACATCTAACGAAACAAAAAGAAAAGAGGCTTGCGCCTCTTGTTCATTTTTACTTAATGATTGGTTCTAGCCACTGTGTTGGGTAATCTTCGTAACCGAGGATCTTACATACAGTAGCAGCTACGTTAGCAAGACCGAAGTCGCCTTCCTTGCATTCTGTTCCTTCTGGTCCATTGTATACTGCGAATGGTACAACAGCTAAGGAATGAGATGTCTTAGGATTGCCCTTCTTATCGATCATTTCATCAGAGTTACCATGGTCAGCCATAACAAGCATTGTATAGTCATACTTTGTACAAGCATCCATGATTCTTCTGAGGTTGAGGTCAACAGCTTCTACACCGATGATTGTAGCTTCATAGTTACCTGTATGACCTACCATGTCACCGTTTGGATAGTTACATCTGATGAACTGATACTTGCCGCTGGCAATTGCATCAACCATCTTTTCAGTAACTTCAGTAGCCTTCATCCATGGCTTCTGATCAAATGGGATAACATCAGATGGTACTTCTTCCCATACTTCTAATTCATCAGAGAACTTTTCAGAACGGTTACCATTCCAGAAATATGTCATATGACCAAACTTCTGCGTTTCACTGACAGCATAGCTATGAACACCCTTTTCAACTAAGAATTCAGACATTGTATGTTCAATGTGTGGTGGTTCAACAAGGAAGTTCTTAGGAAGTTTAAGGTCTCCATCATACTGAAGCATACCAGCATAGTAAACCTTTGGCTTCTTAACCATATCAAACTTGTCAAATGTATCCATATCATCAAAGCACTTAGAGAATTCAACAGCTCTATCGCCTCTGAAGTTATAAAGGATTACAGAGTCACCATCATCGATTGTACCAACAGGTGTTTCACCATCAGCGATAACGAATCCAGGAAGATACTGGTCTGTGTAGTTACCTTCTGCTCTATATGTTTCAATAGCTTCTTTGCATGAAGCAAATTTTCTGCCATCACCCATAACATGGATATGCCATCCTCTTTCAACCATAGACCAGTCAGCTTCATAACGGTCCATTGTGATTTCCATACGTCCACCACCACTGGCGATGCATCCATGGAATGTATCATCATTCAATTCCTTGAATACTTCTTCCAGCTGATCAACATACTGTAATGCACTTGTTTCAGGAACATCACGTCCATCCAGTAAAGCATGAACTCTAACTTCCTTAACGCCTTCTTTCTTTGCTTCCTTGATCATAGCGATCAAATGAGAAATATTGGAGTGTACATTACCATCAGAAAGTAAACCAACAAAATGTAATTTACCATTATGTTCTTTTAAGTAATCAACTGCACCTACCCATGCAGAAGCCTTGTAGATATCTCCGCTTTCGATAGATTCATTAACTAACTTCGCACCCTGAGAATAGATCTGACCACAACCTAAAGCGTTGTGTCCAACTTCAGAGTTACCCATATCTGCATCACTAGGTAGACCTACTGCAACACCACTTGCTTTGATTGTTGTATGAGGCCACTTTGTCATCAATTCCTCAATCTGAGGTTTGTAAGCATGCATTACTGCATTACCATTGTCTTTGTCTGTCCAGCCTACGCCATCCATGACTACTAATACTACTGGTTTTGCCATAAATATTTTTAATCTCCTTTTCAAGCATGAACATTATCTCATGTTTTTTTTAATTTGACGCAATGAATTGTGAAAATATACACAGAAATTAATTATTGCCTTTTTCACTTATTTTTCTTGTCTCAATCATAAACGATACAGAACCTTCCTGTTGCTCTAACAAAGATGTAAATGTTTGATATGATGCATCTGCCTTCTTTAATAATGCAATTGTATCTAATAACCTGCTTCCTTCTTTGCCGCCCTTTTCATACAGTTTCTGTAATCCTTCTGTATTCAACTTTGCAATGCCATCTTCAAACTCTTTTAAACCAGATGCATATTGACTATATGCATTCTTCAATGTCTGATTGTTCTGGATTGCCAGTGTTAAAGCATCGGACAGTTGTGTTAAGCCACCATCAAGTCCATTGATACCATTCGATAAAGCAGTCGTTCCCTGTGATAAAGCTTTTGTTGTTTCCTGTAAAGAAAGCAATTGTGATTTGAGTGCTTCTAGATCAACACCACCAAATACTGATATCTGATTCTCTAAATCTGTAAAAGAAGCAGATAACTGTTCCTGCATCTCTACCAATGTTGTAGAACAATCCTCTAATTGCTTTGTGATTTCCTGTTTCTTTTCTTCATCAATTTGTGATTCATCAAATACAGATTGCATTGATGAGGATAAAGAAGTAAAGGAAGTAGAAAGTGTTTCCATCATCTTTGATACATTCGCAATCATCACAACATCATTCTTTACACTAGTTATAACACTCATTGCGGTTGTATCTAATGCATTCACATCAATCGCATTCAATGCATCAGACAATTGCTGAGAACCTTCCACTAATGCAGAAGTATTCTCATTGATTGTTGAACTCACTTCTTTCAATTCTGATAGACCACTAGAAAGTGCATCCACCCCATCCAGATACCCTTCAGTACCTTGCTTGATTTCATCAAATGCACTTGATAGTTTCTTGCCACCATCCACAAGTGTATTCCCAGCTTCTCCTAGATCTTTAAAAGCATCACTCATTTCTCTTAGATCATTCAGATCCTCATCTTCGATTTTAGAAAATACACCATTCGATACAATTGTTTCAGTAAAGTCTAATGAGAAATCTGTCGTATCAGCTTCGACTTCCACGTATTGTGGAATATCAATGTCTATACCTTCATAGCTTGATAGATTCAAATCTTCTCTCAAAGAAGGCATTGCGAAACCAACAATCGTAGATGTACCATCACTCGACATCACTTTTCCATTCTTCACCTGGATATTGGAAAAGCTATCTTCATCCAACATCAATACAGACATACATACAAATGGAACATGTACCGTTTCATAAGAAACATGATTTGTATAGTCAAAACGAATCTTTACGTGACCATTCTTTCCAGCAAGATCATTTGGATCAATGACCGTATCATCTAAAAAATATGTAATCTTCACATCAACCGGTAAAGAAGAACTGCTCGTACCAGTATATGAAATATCATTTCCAAGATTCTGCCAGTATAGCTTTCCATCGCTCTCACTAAACTGTTCATCTCCTTGTGCATTACTAATATCTTTAAGATCTGATAGATCTTCTACAGATCCATTTCCACTGATTCCAGATAGTTTTGTATCCACTGTAAGCTTTGATGGATTTCCAGCTGCATCTGCCTGTACAGATACCATTTCTTCTTTTTTAGAAGGAATCACAGTATCGCCTCCATCATATTGCCAGACTGTTTCTTTTGTTTTTGTAGAAGATTTTACTGTACTTTCTGCACGCACTGAACAAGCACTTAACATCAGTGAAAGTAAAACTGCTGAATATAAATTGATCTTCTTCATAACTCCCTCCTGTTATTCCACATTTTTCAATGCCTGATCCATTGGAATATTACGAATCTTCTTCATTTCCAGAATAGACACAACAACATAGCTCATAAAACCTAACACTGCCATTTCTACATAGATCATTGGATGAATCGTAAGCATGATCCATCCTGTCATCATCTGCTTCAACATGATGCGATACACTCTTACAAGCACAGCACTGCAGATTGGAAGCGATAAAGCAATACACACAATAACAGCGAACGTCATCGAGCGAATATACAGCCTTCCAATTTCTTTGTTGTTGTAACCTAATATCTTTGTCATAGAAATAGATTGTGCATTCTTTTCAATAATGATCTTGCTTAACAGATACATTAATACAACAAATAAGCCAACACAGAATCCATCCACTAGATACATCATACTTCCCATGGATACGGTTAATTGACGAGATACTTTTGTTAAAGAATCTAAGTCAATCACTGATCCAATATATGCCTGATCAATATCTGTAATTTCAGTATCTGAAAAATATCCCGCAAAGAAATCTTCAGACAAATCAAACATTTCATTCAACTGCTGCATTGGCATAAATACAGAAATAGAACCCTCATAAGGAAGAATGCCATCAATTGTCAAATCATAGTTCTTATTGTTTTCTTCATCGACGAGTGTAATCGTATCTCCTTCCTTTGTGCCATATTTATCCGCATATAAACTAGAAATATAAATACCATTCACTGGCAATCTTACATACTTAGAATCATCCATAACACCATATATCATCACTTCATCACTTTTACATGCATCACTGCCAATCGTGTGCAATGTATATGCTGAGAATTTCTCAGCACTTTCATTTGTTGTTTCCACAGCTTTTGAAAACTTCATCAGCTGCATCATACTTTGAAAACGATGATTCTCATCCATTGCTTCACTTGGTATTGATAATACTGTCTGATAATTTGCAAGCAGATTCTTTTCAATATTTGTCTGATATGACTGTAAGATATCTGGTAAAGCTAAACCAAACATCAGCATCAAATTTCCAAACACGATACCAATCAACAAAATGATATAGTTTGGAATATTCTGAAAATTGATACGCAAACGAAACTTTGTGAAGATTGGAAAGCGATGTGATAAAGGAAATGCATGATGATGTTTCTTTCTAGAAAGATCATTTCTAAGAAACTTCAATGGTGATAATGATAAGCTGCGCCACAAAACGATCCACGTCACAAATGTCATGATCAGACAAGGAATCAAAGTTGTCTTTATGAATGCATCTGCATTCCATATCGTTTCATACGTTGGCAATGAATAGCTGCCATAATACATTGCAGCACAGACATCTTTCAGCCAGGTGTATCCAAGAATATTACCAATCAAAGCACTCAATAGCGTCACTAAGATTGGCATTACCATGTAATGCCGTACAAGTTCATTGACTGTAAATCCAGATGCACGCAATGTACCAATCACATTGGCTTCTTTTTGAATGGTGTCTCGTGTTGTAATTGCGAATACAAAGGCAACGATAACAATGACAATATCTAGAAATACAACCATCATTGCACCATCTCCACCCATATCATCTCCAGTAAATGTAATTGCCTGGTTTTGATAGCGTGGGATGAATTCTTCAATGCTGATCACTTCACGTAGTGCACTTTGTAAATCTTTACTGACATCTTCTTCCTTGTCACTTCCAACAATAGAAGCATCATCATATTTCCATGCATATGTTTTTCTCAATGCATTTGTATCATATAATTGAAACTGTTCTTCACTTACAATTCCAGCACCAAACTTCACCGCATCAAACATCAATTCTGCATTATCCTGAAACAATGCACTGTAATCTGATAATGCAACAAGACCACTAATCGTATATACATTTCCATCAGCATCTTCTAATGTATCTCCGATAGATAAGCCATTGTTATCCGCATACATACGATCAATCGCAATCGTACCTGTACCTTGCGGCATTTCACCTTTCATGAGACACACACGATCCACTTTATCTCTTTGTGCAAAGATACGTATTGTTGTATCGTTTGTAAAAGCATTCTCATAGTTATTCAAGTTAAAGATTTGAATGCCATTCTTTTCAAGAATTGTTTTTTGAGAAGCTGTGATCGTTCGTTCTGTTGTGAAGTTTCCATCTTCCACATTATATTTTTCAAAAGATGCATGATAGGCTTTGAGCAAAGAACCATCTGCCACTTCAAACCCAGATACAAATCCAATCGAAACTACAAGAAGAATAAAAATCACAACATATTTTCCAAAATCATCTTTCAATTCACGAATATATCTCTTATGTAAAGGATTCTTCATATTACCACTCCAATTCTTCTGCACGAACTTTCATTGGATTTTGTTTGATGGAACGTATTTTTCCATCACGCAATTGAATGATCTTGTCTGCCATATATTGAATTGCGGCATTATGTGTAACCATAATGACTGTATTTCCATATTTCTGATTCACCATTTCAATAAGTTTCAGAATATCTTTACTTGTTGCATAATCCAATGCACCTGTAGGCTCATCACACAAAAGAATGTCTGGATTTTTAATGATTGCTCGACCAATCGATGTTCTTTGCTGCTGGCCGCCAGACAATTGATTTGGAAGCTTATCCTGATGTTCTTTTAAGCCAAGATTTTCAATCAATGGATCAATCTCTAAAGGATGTTTGGATAAATACGCACCCACTTCAATATTCTCTCGTACTGTCAAATTTGGAATGAGGTTATATTGCTGGAAAATGTAACCCAGGTGATTTCTACGATACAATGACAATTTCTTTTCATTCATCATATTCATACTATTTCCTTCAATCGAAATAGAACCTTCATCACTCTCTTCAATGCCACCAATGATATTTAATAATGTACTTTTCCCAGAACCACTTGGACCAAGCATCACCACAAATTCCCCTTGATTCACATTGATATCAATGCCTTTTAAAACTTCTACTCTATTTTCATTTTCTCCAAATGATTTATGAATATCTTTGATTTCCAAAAACATAAGCCCTCCAGAGTTAGTTCTTGCTAACTAATGGAATTATAAATACTTATGCTTGCTTTGTAAAGTTGAACAATCATTCAAATGTCATCTGTGATAAAATATAAAAAATTTAAGAGGTAAAAAAATGAAATATTTAGTTGTCAGCGATATTCATGGTGCACTCTCTGGTGCAGAAGCAATCAAAAACGCATACGATTTCCACAAACCGGACTATATTTTTTGTCTAGGAGATATTCTTTACCATGGTCCAAGAAATGATCTGCCAGAAGACTACGCACCAAAAAAAGTCATTCCCATGATGAATGACTTCAAAACAAAACTTATTTGTGTAAAAGGAAATTGTGATGGTGAAGTAGATCAAATGGTATTGGATTTCCCTATCTTAGCTACATATAACAATATTCTTCTCAAAGATCGTCGTGTATTTATGACACATGGACATACATACACACCATCTAACCCACAGGCATTAAATCCTAATGACTGCTTCTTAAGTGGACATACACATGTTCCTACCGCATATCAGGAAAATGGAATCTATTTACTCAATCCAGGATCAATTTCTTTACCAAAAGAAAATCATCCAAGAACATATGGAGTCTTAACAGATACAGACTTTACGATTTATACATTAGATCATAAAGAATATATGAAAATAACATTTTAAAAGAGATGGTCCTCCCATCTCTTTCTTATTGTATGGAACACGCAGCTCCATCACTTGTGATAATTTCTTTTCCTTGTTCTTTAAGATATGTTTCCCAATCTGTAAAAACTGTTCCATCTTCTTTTACAATTGCCGGAAAACCAATATCATGGATTGCCTTCAAACGATCAAAGACTGGATTTTCATCACGCATTTGTAAGAAAATACTCAAATTTCTTAAAGACGCACAACAATCCAAGAATTCATATGCAATGCCATAATGATCAAAGTTTTTCATACAATTGGTACAATCCGAACACATCTTAGATCCATATATTTTTAACATGCAATACCAGCCTTCTTCAATGCTATACAAACAGGCGGAATCACTAATAGATGCATCACAATTCCAGGGAATGTAGAAACAAAATACGCTGTTGCCCACATCTTTAATGAATAGTTGCCAAGTCCTAAAATGATAGCCTGTATCATACCACCAGCAACTCTACCAAGAACCATTGCGATAATCAAAGAAGCATAGATCTTTACACCATCTTTCTTTTTCTTCAATACACGCATCATGATTCCTGTCACAATTGCATACACAGGTAATTCAAAACACATCGCAATTAATGTATTTCCCTGTGGCATACCAGTGATCATAGAATTCAAGATTGGACAAAGAACACCAACAATTGCACCTTCCATTGGACCTAACACTAACCCGCCAATCAAAGCAGGCATATGTAATGGTGAAAACAGCATTCCCCCTTTTGGAATTCCATGGAATGCATATGGCAATACAAGACCTAATGCTAAAAGCATTGCCATGACTGTAATTCTTTTTGTTTGTTTCATTTAAATCCTCATTCTAATACTTCAGATACACGTTTCAGCCAGGAACGAATTTCAATATGTTGTGGGCACTGCATTTCACATTGACCACACTGTACACAGGCACTTGCCTTTGCATGTGGTTCTTTTGTTGCACTGTCATATCTTTTCTTTGCTTCTTCTTTTTTATTGAAGATGAGATCCATATTCATTGCTTTAAAGATATCAGGAATCTGGATCTGCATTGGACATCCTGCAGTACAGTAATGACATCCCGTACATGGAATCTGGTCAATAGAAGCCAAGATATCCATTGCCTGTGCAATCACTTTCTTTTCTTCTTCATTCAATGGCTTGAAATCCTTCATATAAGAAAGATTATCTTCCATCTGTGCAATATTACTCATTCCAGATAATACAACCATTACACCCGGTAAAGACGCAACAAAACGAATTGCCCATGAAGCATAGCTTGCATCTGGATCAGCTTTCTTTAATAATTCCGCAACCTTTACAGGAGGTGCAGCCAATGTACCACCTTTGACAGGTTCCATAACAATGATTGGTTTATTGTGCTTTCTAGCAACTTCATAAACACCTTTCGAATCTACAGATGGATTATTCCAGTCCGCATAGTTGATCTGCAGCTGTACAAATTCAACATCTGGATGTTTTGTTAATAACTCATCTAATAATTTCGCAGTACCGTGGAAAGAAAAACCATAATGTTTAATTTTCCCTTCTTCTTTCAACTGTTTGACGTAATCCCATAAATTCCATGCATCATACTTCGCAACATTATTTTCACTCAATGCATGTAAAAGATAGAAATCAATGTAATCCACACCTTCTCTTTCCAAAGAAACATGGATTTGA
Organism: uncultured Bulleidia sp.; assembly: GCA_934725105.1. Lineage (GTDB taxonomy): Bacteria > Bacillota_I > Bacilli_A > Erysipelotrichales > Erysipelotrichaceae > Bulleidia. The sequence goes on from CAKVBD010000018.1 coordinate 32,697, forward strand.
TTTTTTGCATCTGCTTCATCTTTCGCAACACTTGCATTCAGTTTTGAAGTAATGTAGAACGTATTACGATTGTGTCTAGAAGTGATGGCATTGCGGGCAGCTTCCTCACTTCCTTCATACACATAGGCAGAATCTAGATACTGCAATCCAGCATCGAAAAACATGTTTGCCATTGTTGCGGTCTGTTCAACATCAATGACATCACTATCCGCAACTCTAGGTAAACGCATGAGGCCAAAACCTAGTTTTGGCATTTGTTTGACAAATTGTTCATCTAACATAGCTCTTTCCTCTTCTTTTCTAAATTATCGATAAAAAGTGAGAACAATGCAAATAAAATGACCAAAAAAAGAAGCAGATCACTCCACTTCTTTATATACATATTGTTCAACCAGATGATGTCTTTGTGCCATACCAACCAGTGTTCTTTCTACACCAACGCGGATATCATTATATTCATCCAATGTTGCAGCCATCATAAGTTCATCTTCTAGATTACTCAACAATTTATGAAACTGTTCCAAAAAGAAACCTTTTGGAAGCTGATAACTATCTTGTACCCAGCCACACATGTTTAATACATCATGTCTAACTTCATCTCTATTCTTAACCATACTTGTTGCCACTTACTTCTATTGCATTCATCTTACAACAAATTCACACTCATTTGTGAATAAAACAACCCTGTTCAATATTTTTTATCTTTAAAGTATGCAAAATCTGATTTAAGACATGTCTTTTATTCATTGACCAGACTGGTGCAAGCAATAAATCAGAAGCACCATCTCCTGTTAAACGATGAATAACAATATTCTCATCCAGATAGCCAATACAGTCCGTAATGATATCAATGTATTCCTCTAAAGATAATACATGAAATAGTGATGGATCCTTTTCATAGAGTCTTCCAAGATCACAGCCTTTGAGATAATGTAATAGCTGTAATTTAATTCCAAAGATTTTCTTTTTGTTTAAATACTGAATTGTTTCAATCATGTCCTGCTTTGTCTCATTTGGCAAACCAAGAATCACATGTACAATCACTGGAATATCAATTGCATGTAACGCATCAACACACGCATCAAATACAGATAATGGATAGCCTCTGCGAATAAACAATGCACTTTTCGGATGAATTGTCTGCAGACCCAATTCAATCCATATAAATTTATCAGGATATTCCTGTCTCAGTTTCTGCAATAATGCAACCGTATCTTCGTGGATACAGTCTGGACGTGTTGCAATCGAAAGACCACAAAATAATGGATCCTTTAAAGCACTCGAAAATAAATGTTCTAATGTTTCAATGGGTGCATATGTATTTGTATATGCTTGAAAATATGCAATATAATCACCAGCATCTGCATCTTGATGATTATAGATCAGCTCCTCTTTTGTTAAGGATTGTCCCGTATACTTAATCGCAAAATCACCAGAACCACCTTCATCACAAAAGATGCATCCACGATGGTCAATCCTTCCATCACGATTTGGACAAGTCATATCTGCATCCAGTGCAACACGATATAGTTTTCTTTGAAATGTATTTTTACAATAGTCTGTAAATGAATTGTAATATTTCTGCATGTATCTATTATACAAAATTCAAGATACTTTTTGCTTCTTCATACCCTTTATAATATAAAGCTTCAATACTATCTTTATCTTTTGTTAATGTCTTCATGTTTCCAATACTGTCTGGTGCAACAATGCAAACTTTTCCCTGTACTTGAAGATATTCACAGGCATCTACCTGTTGATTATAGACAACAGAACGATTTCGCATTGCGAAAGAAGCATTTGGATAATGTGGATGTAAAAGATCTGCGATGATCTTGTCATTCTTTGGAATTCTTCGATAATCTTCTGGACGTGTCAGAATCACAACGACTTTATCACAGCCTGCTTCAAATGCCTTTTCATATGGAACAGGATCAGAGAGACCACCATCAAAATATGGAATGCCATCCACTTTATATGGTCGATTGATGACAGGCACACAACAGCTAGCCTTGATTGGATCATACGAATCCTGACGCATATCATACTTTTGGAAGTAATGTGGAAGGCCCGTATTGGCATCTGTCGCAACAATCATCATATCTCTAGGATCATTCCGGATTGTTTTCCAGTCTAGAGGATAATCTCCTTCATGATCAGATAAAGAGGAATAAATATAATCCAGACCAATATAGGAACCAGTATGCATTAAATTCTTCACACCCATATATTGTTCTCTTTGAAAATATTCTGTATAGAAAACAAAGTTTCTTCCCTTTTGATTTGCCATGTAGGAAGAAATATTGGCAGCACCAGCACTCACACCAATTCCAAAATCAAAGCGAATGCCCTGTTCCATACAATAATCCAGTACTCCAGCACCAAATGATCCCCTTAATCCTCCACCAACATCAACAACGCCAATCTTCATATGCTACCTCCACTTTTATCCATTAGTATCTACTGTTTTTTCTTTGTTTTCTAGAAACAGATGTTTGAAAATGTATAAAAGAAAGGATAAGCAATCAAAGGATTTCAATAGTGATTGGTTATTTTTAGGGAACTTTTTTACTTGAAATATACAAAAAAGTTCCCTAAATGATATTTGAAAAAAAGATCCTCAACGTTGAGGACCTTTCGCTAAGATTTTATTGAAGCGTGTCATAAATGTAATTGTTGTGACGGTTGCTGCTAAGATATCACTGACAGGTTCTGCTAAGAATACCGCAAATACCTTATCACTCATAAACATAGGAAGAATCAAAATCAGTGGAATCAATAGAATCAGCTTTCTCAATACTGCCAGGAATAAAGATATCTTTGCCTGTGACAAGCCAACAAATGTATTTTGACAGCTGATCTGAAAACCAGTTGCAAATATACCAGCCATATAAATTCTCATCACATTCGCTGTATAGCTTGTTAAAGCAACATCGGATGTAAAAATAGAAGCAAATACATTTGGCAAGAACATCATCAACAAGAAGAAACTGCAAGAATACACTGCACACACAACCAATTCACATACAAATGCCTTCTTGACTCTATCATTATTTCCAGCACCGAAGTTATAAGAAATAATTGTCTGACCACCTTGTACAATTCCTTGTAGAGGCATAGAACAAAGCTGAGAAACACTTGTGATAATTGTCATTGCACCTACCGCAATATCTCCACCATATCTAGCAAGAGAACTTGTAAATGTCATCGAAAGAAGACTTTCTGTAGAAATCATAACAAATGTAGAAGATCCTAATGCTAAGCAAGGCATTAAAATATCCTTTTCAATCTTCATATATTCTTTCTTTAAATGCAGAATTGTTTTCTTTCCACACAAGAACTTCAATATCCATAATGCACCAACAGCCTGAGAAAGAACGGTTGCGATTGCAGCACCCTGCACACCCATATCAAAGATAAAGATGAAGATAGGGTCTAAGATAATATTAATGACAGCACCAATCACTGTAGTCAGCATACTTGTTTTCGCAAAGCCCTGGATTGTGATAAATGGATTCATACCAAGTACAATTAATACAACGACAGTTCCAAGAATATAAATTCTTGCATATGATAATGCATATGGAAGTGTTGCTGCACTTGCCCCAAACATTGTTAATAACTGTGGTGCAAATACATAGAATATAATTGTCAGTATCACTGCGACAATCAATGAGAAAGAAAAGCAGTTTCCAATAACTTTTTCAGCTTTCTCATTTTCTTTTGCTCCAAAGAAAATGGATGCCTTTGGTGCACCGCCACTGCCCGCAAACATTGCAAATGCATTGATCATCATTAGAATTGGTGTAAATAAACCAACACCTGTTAAAGCTGCTGCACCAATTCCAGGAATATGACCAATATAAATACGGTCAACAATGTTATATAAAAGATTTACGATCTGTGCGACAACCGCAGGTATCGCTAAGGAAGCAAGAAGCTTTCCTATGTTTTCTGTTCCAAGTTTTTCCTTATTCATTCGTCTCTATCCTTTGTTTTATAATGTTTTCTATTGTTTGAAGCATTGCATCAAACGTATGGATTGTTTCAGGATTTTCAAATCCAATACGATCAATCATTCTTTGTAAATAATTCTGTTTCTGAATATATTTTAAAGCAGGCACATAATTCACATCATAGATAAATGCCAAACGCATCACATATACATCTGCTCCACTCTTTCTTCCACCAGAAACAATACAATGTCCTTCATAGAACTGTTTTTCAATTTCTTTTGAAATCTTTGACTGTTTGATTTCATCTTCCTTGATAAACAAGAAATCATCCACAGGATCTTCAATATGCACACGGAAGATATCTGTTTTATCCGCATCACGAATGACTTTCGCATGCATCAATGTATTTTTATCCAAACCATCCGCAATGGCATATTTGTTGTGATTCGAAATTGCCTGAAAAATAGTATCATCATATTTCTCATCTTCCACAAATGAGCGAATCAAGTGATTTTCTTTCAAGATTTCAACACCAAGCTGTGCATGATCTACCGTCAGATAATCACGAAAATCATGAAATCTACGCAATTGTTCAAACCGACCAATATCATGCAGTAAACCAATCACTTTCGCAAGCTGTACATTTTCTTCATCTAGTCCAATGCCTCTCGCAATCATTTCAGATAATTCCGCAACTTTCATTGTATGAACAATCTTTAAGCGAACTTTTCCATCATTTGCATCATAGTTTTTCACATAAGCCTGAAAAGCATGCAATGCCTTATCATAATCAATCATATTTATGCCTTATTTGTAATCTTTCCTATATTCTTGATTTCAATTGTAATCGTACCATCCTGATGATTCACAAATTCAATAAAATTTGAATTTTCAGAATATTCCGTTGGAAATGACAATTCAATTCCAGTATCTGTCTTGATTTTTTGATTTTTCAGCTTCTTTGTCACGTATTGCTTTGGTACTTCTACTTCTTTTGGAAGTTCATGTTCTAAAGAGGCGGAAATAAATGTATTCTGCATTTCTTCAGATTCATTGAATACGTTTGCCGCAAGATCTTCTCGCGTCATAGGAACTTCTTCTTCCACACTGCCTTTCACATAGTTTTTATATTTTGATAATAACAATGTTGGGTTTGTATCTGTTTTTATCGCAACTTCCTTCACAACTTCATGCACTTCCTTTAAAACTTCTTCTTTGCTCTTTTCACAAGAACAATCCAGAATCATTTCCTGCATCACTTCTACATCCACTACATTCCATTTCATCTGATCCAGTAAATGAATTTCCTGATTTGTTTTATTGATATATGCAAATGTAGAAATCTTCTTTGTTGCTGATGGAAGAAGAGAATGCTGCTGAATGATCGTATTTGTAATCAATACACCATCCTGTTTTGTTAAATGTGTATATGCCATCTGATTTTCTAAAACAAGAAGCGCAACATATGGAACATCATCATATGTGTAATCTATTATCAATACATCATTTGCTGGATTCTCACAATTCTTGAGATATCCTTCTAACATGTTTGCTACATTTAAAGAATAGTCTACAAAGTTATATACATTATTTGAATAGTCATTTAACAGCTTCAAAAATTGACTCTCTTCATGAAAACAACCTTCTTGACATCTCAGATCATTCATAATCTTTTGAATCTGACGATGAACATATGTTTCAATGATCGTATCATCCATATTCAATGAACTCTGTGATAAGACCGTTGTACCTGCACTAAAATCAAAAATATGTAATATTGCCGCATTTACAAATATTGCTGCCATATACCCTCCAATCGAAAAAAAGAAGAAAGCTGCTGCTTCCTTCTATCTATTCTACTTCATTCTTCAAAGGATTGTACAATTTCTTTTGCAAGAGCCTTGCCTTCTAATACAGCACTGCCAATTGTTGCAGGTCCTGTATATGCATCTCCCATAATATAAACATTCTCCAAGGAAGAAACATGTCCTTCTTTCTTTTCTAGAGAATCATGCAATGGCTTGAAGTTAACCTTCTGACCAATTGCCATCACAATCAAGTCAGCTTTTTCGACATATTCACTACCAGCAACTTCATGTGTACTTCTTCTGCCGCTTTCATCAGGTTCCCCAAGTTCCATCTTTACGACTTTCGCACCAACGACCTGACCATTTTCATCTCTCAGGATTTCTTTAATATTTTCCAGGAAATTGAATACAACGCCTTCTTTTCTAGCATCACGAATTTCAACCTTGTTCGCAGGCATTTCTTCTTCACTTCTACGATATACAATTTTCACATCATCAATGATACGCACTAAAGATCTCGCACAATCCATTGCGACGTTTCCACCACCCCATACAATCGCATGATGGTATTTCTTATAGTCATCATGATTGTGGTTGATATTCAAATCATAGAGCAGTGTTAATCCAGCGTATAGTCCATTTCCTGTATCAAATCCAAATGTATTTTCTACCTGTGCCCCAATTGCCACAACAACACGATCATATTCTTTCTGCAGCTTTTCGAATAATGCATGATTTACTTCTGTATTAAAATGAAACTTTACACCATTTTCAACAAGTCCTTCATATGCCTTTGTTAAAAATGTTTTTGGCATACGATAATCAGGAATGCCTGTATAGATTGCTCCACCAATTTCTTTTTCTTTTTCAAAGATATCAATATCAAATGCATTTGTTTTTACAAGCTCCTGTGCCAGTGTATATCCTGCAGGACCTGCACCAATAATTGCCAAAGAATGTCTGTCCATTTTCTTCACCTCGCAGTTATTATCGCAATTCATTCGGTGATATGCAAACATTTTGCATTATAATACTTGCATGAAAGACTTCAATGAACAAATTAAGACATTAAAAGAAATGATTGAAGAAAGCCATACAATTGCTTTCTTCACAGGTGCGGGCATTTCCACACTCTCAGGCATCCCAGATTTCAGAAGCAAGAATGGATTATATTCCAATCGCTACCATGGGAAAAAGCCAGAAAAAATACTACATATTAAATTTTTCAATAAACATCCAGACGAATTCTATGAATTCTATCGAGAAAAGCTGTTAATCGATAACATTGATCCAAATGTGATCCATTTATTTATTTCAGAATTACAACTGCTTGGCAAACAAGTGACTGTAGTGACACAGAATATTGATGGTTTACATGAAAAAGCAGGTTCATTAAAAATCCATAACCTGCATGGAACAATTCATAAAAACTATTGTGTTGACTGTAAAAAGGAATATGACATTGATTACATCAAACAGGCACAAGGCATTCCACGTTGTCAAGAATGTGGTGGTATCATCCGTCCTGCAATTACATTCTATGGAGAATTTCTAGACAAAGAAACGTTCAAACAGGCACGTCTGGATACAAAAAATGCAGATCTATTGATTGTCCTTGGTACATCTTTAGTTGTATATCCCGCAAGTGAAATTGTTTCTCAATTTCGCGGAAAGCATTTAGTCATCATCAATAAAAAACGGACAAAGTTTAACTACCAGGCAAATCTCGTCATTCAGGAAGATTTTGCTAAAGTATTTAATGCGTTGTTAAAAGAATTATAGAAGAAGGTTTGCATGAAAAAACTATTAGTTTATTTAAAAGATTATAAGAAAGAAAGTATTCTCGCTCCAGCATTTAAATTACTCGAAGCTTTGTTTGATTTATTTACACCAATTCTTGTCGCAAATATTATCAACACAGGAATACAGACAAAAGATACAACATATATCTTTCATCAATTCTTATTCTTGATTGCATTTGCCTTGATTGGTTTATCCTGCAGTATTGTTGCTCAGTACTATGCATCTAAAAGTGCAGTTGGCTTTACTACCAAATTAAGACAGGCACTCTTTGATCATATTCAATCATTATCCTATACAGAAATTGATACATTAACACCAGATACGTTAATGACACGATTAACTTCTGACTGTAATCAGATACAGAATGGTTTAAATCTTGCATTACGATTACTGTTAAGAAGTCCATTCATTGTATTTGGGGCAATGATTGCTTCATTCTTGATCAATGTAAAAATTGCATGGATCTTTGTTGTAACGATTGTATTGTTACTCATCGTTGTATTCTCTATCATGTTGATATCCATTCCATTATTCAAGAAAGTTCAGAAGGCACTGGAAAAAGTTTTATCTCTGACAAGAGAAAATCTTACTGGTGTTAGAGTCATTCGTGCATTTCGAAAAGAACAAGATGAAGTAAAAGAATTCAACAATGCAAATACTGCATATACAAAACAGAATGAATTTGTTGGAAAGATTTCTGCTTTAATGAATCCTTTAACATATGTCATTATCAATATCGCTACGATTCTTCTCATTCAAAAAGGTGCCATCCAGGTCAATCTTGGCAATCTGGCACAAGGTGATGTTGTTGCGCTATACAACTACATGGCGCAGATTGTTGTTGAACTGATTAAGCTTGCATCTTTGATTATCACAATTGATAAATCCATTGCATGTGCAGAAAGAGTACAGTCTATCTTAGATGTCAACACAAGTATTTCCTACCCTGCAGAAACAAAAGAAGCCTCTTCCAGACAAGCTATCACATTTGATCATGTATGCTTTCAGTATGCATCTGCTTCTGAAGAATCTCTGCATGATATCTCCTTTTCTATCAATAAAGGACAGACATTAGGAATCATTGGCGCAACAGGTGCAGGAAAATCTACAATTGTAAATCTCATTCCTCGCTTCTATGATGCAACACATGGAACAGTTTCCATTGATGGCATCAATGTCAAAGACTATACAAAAGAAGATCTTATCCACAAGATTGGTGTTGTTCCGCAAAAAGCAGTTTTATTTGCGGGAAGTATTCGCGATAACATGAAGATTGGCAATGAAAGTGCTACAGATGAAGAAATCTGGAATGCATTGCAGCTTGCACAGGCAAAAGAAGTCGTCGAAGGAAAAGACGGACTGTTAGACTATATGATTGAACAGAATGGCAGAAACCTTTCTGGCGGTCAGAAACAAAGACTTACCATTGCACGTGCATTTGTCAAAGACCCAGAAATTATTGTATTAGATGATTCCGCAAGTGCATTAGATTTCGCAACAGATGCGAAACTCAGAGCTGCTCTACAAACAATTCATAAGACAACTGTCATTGTTTCTCAACGAACATCTTCCATTAAGCATGCAGATCTGATTCTTGTATTAGATGATGGAAAACTTGTTGGAAAAGGAACACATGAAGAGCTCATGAACAATTGTCACGTATATCAGGAAATCTATTATTCACAATTCCCTGAAGAAAAACCAGCAGATTTTAAGATGGAGGTACTCGCATGAAAACAGTCGTAAAAGTTCTTCATCAGATTCAAAAGCAGAAATGGTTTGTTGCCCTTTCTATCTTGCTTGCGGCAATTACCGTTGTATTAACACTTTATGCACCAATTCTATTTGGTGATGCGATTGATTATCTCATCGCAAAAGGAAATGTTGATTTTTCCTCTTTAACAGAAATTCTATCAAAACTATTCTTCATCATTGTGCTCACTGGTCTACTAACATGGATCATGAATGTTATCAATAACCATGTAACATTCCATGTAGTAAAAGACATTCGTTCTTCTGCCATTGAAAGAATTCAGGTATTGCCGCTCAAATATCTTGATGCACATTCTACAGGTGATATCGTATCTAGAATCATTGCGGATGCTGAACAGTTATCTGATGGATTACTGCTTGGCTTTACACAACTATTTACTGGTATCATTACAATCTTTGTAACCTTATATTTCATGTTTTCTAAATCTGTATGGATTACACTTCTTGTACTGGTATGTACACCTGTCAGTTTCTTTGTCGCAAAGTTTATCGCAACACATTCCTATACAATGTTTAAGAAACAATCCGAAACACGTGGAAAAGAAACAGCACTCATTGAAGAAATGGTTGGAAATGCAAAGATTGTCAAAGCCTTTGGCTATGAAAACAATGCATCAAGTGCATTTCGTGCTATCAATACAGATCTAGATGAATATTCACAAAAAGCAACATTCTATTCTTCCTTAACAAACCCATGTACCCGTGCAGTCAACAATGTCATCTATGCACTCGTTGCCTTAATTGGTGCATACCTCATTCTGCATGATCAGTTAACGGTTGGTGGATTAAGTATTCTATTGTCTTATGCAAATCAGTACATGAAACCATTCAATGATATTTCTTCTGTTGTTACAGAATTACAGAATGCGATGGCATGTGCAGAAAGAATCTTCAGCTTTATGGAAACAGATACAGAAGTAGAAGAAACAAGCAAGACATTGCAGGAATGCAAGGGCTCTGTATCCATTCAAGACGTATCATTCCGTTACGATGAAGCAAAACCACTCATTGAAAACTTCAATCTAGAAGTGAAGCCAGGTATGCGCATTGCACTAGTTGGACCAACAGGATGTGGTAAAACAACATTTATTAACTTATTAATGCGCTTCTATGATGTACGAACTGGTGCAATCTGTATCGATGGAGAAGACATCAAAGATTTAACAAGACAGTCTGTACGTTCTTGTTATGGCATGGTTCTACAGGAAACATGGCTCAAAGAAGGAACCGTCAGAGATAACCTCATCTTCGGTAAAGAAAATGCAAGTGAAGAAGAAATCATTCACGCATGTAAAGAAGCCCACAGCTGGGAATTTATTAAAAAGCTACCAAAACAACTGGATACATATATTACAGAAGATACCCTCTCTGCTGGTCAAAAACAGCTGTTATGTATTACAAGAGTCATGCTTGCCTTGCCAACAATGCTGATCTTAGATGAAGCAACAAGTGCAATTGATACAAGAACAGAACTGCAGATTCAAAATGCATTCGATACGCTCATGAAAGGTAGAACAAGCTTTATCGTTGCGCATCGTTTATCAACAATTCGTAATGCAGATGTCATTCTTGTTATGAAAGATGGAAAGATTATTGAATCCGGCAATCATGAATCCTTAATGGAAAAGAAAGGATTCTATGAAAAGCTATACAGTTCTCAATTTGTGATTCCAGAAAAAATATAGTCGAAGAAAATTTTCTTCGACTTTTTTGTTCTTATCGTAAGATATATACATAAATTCAATAAAAAAAGACCATTACCAATAAAAGTCCTGCACTGATATACGTCAACACATCAGATGAAGGAGGCAAAATTGAATATTAATAGTAATGACCTCGAGGACATATTAGCATATACCCTTGCCAACATAAAGGAAAAAATTCCAGGAAATCTGTTGTTTCAGGATACGAGGGTGCAATTGACGATTATCTTCAAAAGAACGTCACGAATTCTGAAGTTATATTTGAAAAACTTCAAGAAATTGGTTATCCTGGAAGCAGAAACTCTATCAAACGATATATTGCTGCACATAAAGATCTGGTCCCAGCACCAAGAAAGATTGTAAGTCCACAAGGAAACAGAGGCAGAAGATATCATATAGGTCCTGGTGAGAATTACCAGATGGGCTGGGGATTTGTTAAAGTAAATACTCCTGAAAGTGTATTGCAGCAAATGCATTAGAAAAACACAATTAACTTCTCTTATATTTTTATAAATTTTTAACGGTATTTCCAGCAATTGTATAAAGATAATTCTTAACTTTTCCATATTCTTTATATCTATATAAATTGGAAAAGAAACGTGTAAATGCTTCTTGTGTTAAATCCTCTGCCTCATAGGGATCATAGATATGTAGCAAACAATATTGATATATGCTTGAGTAATATTTTTTGACCAGTTTTTCACACGCATCTTCATCTCCTGCTCTTGCTAGATGTACTAACAAAGAATC
>CAKVBD010000019.1 GCA_934725105.1 uncultured Bulleidia sp.
ATATTATCCCGAATTTGTCTTGATTTTCTATAGAGAAAACCTGTTTTTTCGGGATAATACATAATTCGGGATAAGTGGTGTGAGAGGTCGGGGATTTAATCAAAATCCCCTCCTACTCGATTGATTCATCAATTCTTAAGAAGAGTATTTAGAAGATATTGTGCTTGCCATGTTATAATTGCATGGAAATCGAGTTTTTTACAAGCTAATGGAGGGTACAATTATGCCTGCAAAGAATTACAAATCATTAGAAGAGATTAAACAATATCTTTTAGAACAATCCAAAAAAGAAAATGAAATCAATGAAAAGGATGTCATTGATATAGCTACAAAAAATCATTTGAGTGAAGATGAGGAAGAAGATCTATTCAATTGGATTCAGGAGAATGATGAAATCTTAATGTCAGGGGAAGATGAAGAAGATGAGCTAGATGAAGAGGATGAGGAAGAGGATGAAGAAAATGAGGAAGAAGATTCTGAAGAAACTTCATCTCAAGTAGAACGTAAGAAATCATTTGATTCAATGAAAGCATATCTTCAAGAAATTGGTGCTGTTGATCGTTTGAGCCCGGAAGAAGAAATTGAAATTGGCAGAAGAGCTGCACAAGGTGATCCTGAAGCAAAAGAAATCATGATCAATGCGAATTTGAGACTTGTCGTTGCAATGGCTAGAAAGTTCTTGAATCGTGGATTGTCTTATCAGGATTTGATTCAGGAAGGAAATATCGGATTGATGAGAGCTGTAGAGAAGTTTGATCCAGATAAAGGATTCCGTTTTTCTACATATGCTACCTGGTGGATTCGTCAGTCTTTAACGCGTGCTATTGCTGACCAGTCAAGAGATATTCGTATTCCAGTGCACACAACAGAACAAATCTATAAAATCAAAAAGATTCAACGTGAATTATTCCAGGAGTTCAATCGTGAACCAACACCGGAAGAAATCGCTGAAAAGATTCCTGGCATGGATGCAGCGAAAGTAACAGATTTATTGTCTGTATCACAGGATACAATTTCTTTAGAATCTCCTACAGGAGATGAAGAAGATAGTACTTTAGGTGATTTTATCAAAGATGATTCTATTAAAGGACCAGAAGATGTTTTTAAGAGTGAAGCTTTGAAAGATCAAATTGATAAAGTATTGAAAGAATTACCTGAAAGAGAAGAAGCAATTGTTCGTATGCGTTTTGGGTTAGATGGCACAGGAACAGTGAAAACTTTAGATGAAGTTGGTAAAATATATGGGATTACTAAGGAAAGAGTCCGTCAGATTGAAAATAAAGCGATGAGAAGATTGAAAATGATCATCAAGACAAAAGAAGAATATACGGACTTAGATGAGGAGTGAGGAATGGACGCAGTAAGGGAAAAACTAATTGAATTAGAGAAGCAATATAATGAAATCAGTAATCAGCTGATTAGTGATGAAGTCATTTCGAATCCTAGAAAGATTACAAAGCTTTCTAAGGAACAGGCACAGTTGAGTGGTTCTGTAGAAGCCTGGCATGAATTACAGGATTTGGATTCTAGAATCATGCAGGCAGAAGAAATGCTTGCAGAAGAAGATCCTGAAATGAAGGAAATGGCACAGATTGAATTGGATGAGTGTGTTCCTGAAAGAGAAGCACTTTTAGAGAAGATTCAAAAGATGTTGATTCCTAGAGATCCTGAAGATGGCAATGATGTCATTATGGAAATCAGAGGTGGTGCTGGAGGAGATGAAGGCAACATCTTTGCGGGTGACTTGTATCGTATGTATACAAGATATGCGGAAAGTCAGGGCTGGAAAGTACAAGTCATGGAAGCTTCTGTTTCTGAAGCTGGTGGCTTTTCTCAGATTGTATTCTCTATCAAGGGTACAGATGTGTATAAGGCATTGAAATGGGAATCTGGTGTTCATAGAGTACAGAGAGTTCCTAAGACAGAAACACAGGGTAGAATTCATACTTCTACTGCGACTGTTTTGTGTCAGCCTGAAATTGAAGAAGAAGATTTTGAATTAGATATGAATGATCTGACATTTGAAACGCATAGAGCGAGTGGTGCCGGTGGTCAGCATATCAATAAGACAGATAGTGCTGTTAGAATTGTACATATTCCTACAGGTATTACTGTTAACTGTCAGGAAGGCAGATCTCAGATTGAAAATAGAGAAACTGCAATTCGTATCATTCGTGCTAGAGTATATGAAGAAATGCAGAAGGAAAAAGAAGAAGCTGCTGGTAAGGAAAGAAGAGCGAAGATCGGTACAGGTGATAGAAGTGAAAAAATCAGAACCTACAACTATCCTCAGAACCGTGTAACGGATCATAGAATTCATTTTTCTGTAAACCACTTGGATCAGATCATGGAAGGAAAGCTTCAGGAAGTGATTGATGCTTTACAGGCAGAAGAAGAAAGAAGAAAGTTAGAGGTTTCTGAATGACAACTTTCTCTAGTATTGTTAGAAAATATGAAAAGCTTTGTGACAACAAGGATATTCCTTGTGAAACTGTGATGGCGTATTTGACAGAGTTGTCACAAAGGGAAAGATATGATTTATATCTTCATTATGAAGATGAAATGCCAGAAGAATTGGAAAAGGAATTTGAAGCTGGTATGGATAGAATCTTGCATTATGAACCAATGGAACATGTTCTTGGATATTCCTGGTTCTATGGTTACAAGATGATTGTAAATGAAGATGTATTGATTCCTCGTCCTGAGACGGAAGAGTTGTGTGCAAATATTCTTGCGAGAATGGATGAATGGTTTGTAGATAACAAATCGATTGCATGTGCGGATGTTGGTACAGGCAGTGGTGCAATTGCGATTGTATTGGCTAAGGAAGAACCTAAAGTGCATATGATGGCTACGGATATCAGTGAAGAAGCTGTTGTGACTGCGAAAAAGAATGCGGAGAACAATGAAGCTGACATTGAATTTGTGACTGGTGATATGTTGCAGCCTTTGATTGAAAAAGGTATCAAGCTAGATGTGTTGGTATCCAATCCTCCATATATTCCTCAGGAAGAAGTAATGGAAAAGAGTGTTGTTGATTTTGAACCTCATGTTGCATTATTTGGTGGAGAAGATGGATTGAAGTTCTATCGTGAAATCTTTAAGAATTGTAAAAAGGTTTTGAAAGAAAAAGCATTTATGGCTTTTGAAATGGGCTGGGATCAAAGAGAAAGAATGTCTAAGCTTGTTGAGGAAATGCTTCCTGGATGTGAGTATGAAATACTGAAAGACATGAATGGCAAGGATAGAATGTTGTTTGTGTATTTTAAGTGAAAATTATATTTTAAACATGTAATTTTGCATAGCTTAGTCATAAAAACTGAGAAGGGTGAGTTAACTTAGTGTCTAAAAGAAATTGAAATAGACAAAGTTTACGATTATATTATGAAATGAATATGATTCAAAATGAAAAATGTATATTAAATTGTAGTAATAAAAAATATTGGAATATTGTTAAAGGAGTGGGAATATCATGCATTGTTTTAGGACATACTAATGAGTTTTTTGCTCGCTTTGTGTATTTATTTCATTTAATTGTATTTTTTTTCTTATCCGGATATTTTTATTCAGAAAAAAAATATGGAGATAATTTAACTGGTTTAATTGTAGAAAGAACAAAAAAGAATTGGATTAAGTATGTTGGCTTTTCGTGCTTTTTTGTTGTTATTCATAATATTTTGCTAAGAAAAGGATTAATTCTTAATGGAATAGAATTTTCTAAAAAAGATATTTTAATCAATATAATCAATTCGTTCTTTTTTGAATCAACAGAAATAATGTGTGGAGCACTTTGGTTTATTCCAGTTCAAATATTTGCAGTAATTTTATTAGGATTTATAATCTTTTTTTCGCGAAGAATAAATAAAAGCTATAATGGATCAAAAGATATAATAATTATAATATTTACTGTTCTTTTAGGCGGTGTAGGAGTATATTTTGCAAGAGAAAATGAATATATTCACCTTCATGTTCAAACATCCTTTCTTGTGTTGCCATTTATGATGTTCGGCTATTATTTTAGGAAATTAACTAATTTTGATAATCTTCTTAAGATAGTTCCATGTATTGTTGCATTTATTTTTCTTGTTAAATGTGCATATATTGATAATAATTTAATTGAATTGTCAGTTAACCAAATTGGAAAATTACATATGTTTTATTTAATCTCAATATTAGGAATATATTTGGTTCTATATATTTCAAAATTAATATATTTATCTCCCATTATTTCTAATGTTTTTTCTTTTTTTGGAGAACACTCATTTGAAATTATGGCATCACATTTTTTTGTGATAAAGTCTATAGACTTAATTGTTGCTAAAATTTACTCAATTGCTGATTCTGCAACTTATGGAGTGTTTCCGTATGCTTTTTCAAATCTTTGGCCAATATACTTGGTGTGCTCTTTGCTATTGCCATCATTATTATTTAAATACTTTAAAAACATTAAAATAAGTAGTATTTTCCAAAACGAAAAATAGTGATTGGATAAATTATTAAAATAGAATATTATATAAAACGTTATTGTTAAGGGAGAGATAGAATGAAAAATGATTATGAGTCAGATAAGACAATAGAAACGAAATATCGTAAATCCTATGAAGAGTATATTGAACCGTTTGAACAAAAGATTGATTTTGAACATGCATATAAAGATAACCAAACATTAATAAAAAATTTAATTTATCAAAAAAGTGTTTTAATAGAGCAACAAATAATATTGCAGAAAGAAAATAATGATTTAAAAGAGAAAATAATTTCTTTGGATTCACAGAAAAGTAAGGAAATTGATAGTTTAAATAAGCAGTTAACAGAAACTGCTAAAGCTTATAACGATATAAAAAATTCACATTTTTGGGGAATAACTTTACCATTTCAAAGATTGATAGATTTATTTCACAAAAAAAGAGAGAATAAAGAAGTATTGAACACTGCTGATGAAAATTCTAAAGTAAAATTAGCAGAACTTTTAAAGAAAAAAAATAAAATAAATATTTTAGCAACAAAGCACACAAATTATATTGCAAAGCTATTGAAAAAAGATATTGAAAAACTTGGAATAGTAACTTTAATAATTGAAGATGAACCTAAAGAATATGAAGATTGTCTTTATATTGTAGTATGTCCACAAATGTTTAAAAAACTTCCTAAATCTTATATTGCTTATCAGATGGAACAGACAGTATCATCACGTTGGTTTACAGAAGAATATGATAAAAGATTGGCGAATGCATATGCGATATTTGATTATTCAATAAACAATATTGAATATTTCAAAAAAAATAATAAAGATTATTCAAAAAATTTATATTATGTTCCAATAGATTCTTTTGATGGATTTGAAATAAATAATGAATCATACGAGTATGATGTAGCTTTTTATGGTGATCCAAATTCAGCAAGAAGGAATTTTTTGTTGCAAGCATTAAAGAAGAATTTTAAAGTCAAAATTATTTCAGAAGTATTTGGAGATGCACTGTATAAAGAACTAAGTAAAGCAAAAGTTATTGTGAATTTGCATTATTACAAAAATGCTTTGTTGGAGACGACTAGGTTATATGAAACTTTGTCATTAGGCAGGTCAATAATAGTATCAGAAAAAAGTAAAGATGTAGATGAAGATTTGAGAATCCAAGACAAAATTGATTTTGTTGATACAGGTGATGTTAATGAACTTGTAGAACATATTAAATTTTGGTTGGAAAACGAAGATGAGAGAATAAAAAAAGTGAAAGAAAATAATGGAAAATTGAAAGATATTAATGCTTTTACATTTTTCTTCTATCGCTTTTTGCTAGCAGAAGATGTCATTTCTTTTGATAGTTTTTATGATTTAGCTGGATCGTATATTTCATTTAAAAATGATAGGATTTGTTTATCTTTACCAGAAGATGTAGAAAGAAGAAAATCTTTTGATAAAGAAAATGAATATAACTTTGAATACTTTCCTGCATTAAGACATTCTGAAGGCTGGGTTGGCTGTGGTATGAGCTATAAATTCATTATGAAGAAAGCTAAAGAACAGCAGTTTGATTCAGTTACAGTTTGTGAGGATGATGTTTTGTTCCCTGAAAATTTTAAAGAAAGATATAAAATATGTTTAGACTATCTTGAAAAAAATAAATCATGGAATGTTTTTCAAGGTTTGATGGCAGATTTGGATGTTGTAGAAATTAGCGATGTTGAAAAAAATAAAGGAAATATATTTGTTTCTTTAAATCGCATGATTAGTATGGTATTTAATACGTACAGAAAAGAAGTATATGATTTGTTAATTGATTGGGATGAGACAAATAGGGATGTTCAAAATAATACAATAGATAGAGCATTAGAAAATATAAATTTAAAAATTATTACTGTAGTTCCTTTCTTGGTAGGACATAAGGAAGAATTAACTTCATCTATCTGGAAGTTTAATAACAGTCAATATTCTCCTTTGATTTCAGAGAGTGAAAGCAGATTAAAATGTATTTCTGAGAAATATTTAATTAAGAAGGAAAAAGAATTGGAATGATGGTGTTCAATGTTGAAAAAAGAAGATCAAAAAGATTATGAAATTAATTTTCAAAGAAAAATAATAAATGATAAAGATTCTTATATTTTTTCATTGAGAAAACAAGTGGAAGATCTTTCTCAAAAACTTGAAGATAAAACTATTGAAAATCAACTAACTAAAAATGCTTATATGGAAATGAGCGAATCAAAGTTCTGGAAAATGACATTGCCATTACAGAACATGATGGATAAGATTCGCTCTTTTCGTCATGAAGAAGTGGTTGTTGATGAAAATGTACCTGTGGATAAACATTTGATTGAAAAAGGGAATCATGTTTTGATTCTTTCTACGGAATCTGCATTGTTCTATTGTTCGAATATACAGAAACAATTGGAGCATTTTGGTGCACAATGTGAAATTCTGAAGGAAGAGCCTGTAGAGTATTTGGATGCATTGTATTTTGTTGTGTGTGATGAACAATGGGAACAGCTGCCAAAAAAATATATTGCAATCCAAGTGGAAGATGTTTGTACAAATACATCATTTTCACAGAAGTATCTGGATCAGTTGCTTGGTGCAATTGCTGTTTTTGACTGTTCTACAATGAATATTCAATACTTTAAATCGCATTCTTCTTATGGTAATCGTTTCTATTATGTTCCTGCTGATTTTCAATTGTTGGATCAACAAGATACAGATGAAGAGATGATTGATGTTTTGTGTGTTGGAAATGAGAATAGTCCTAGATGCAAAGCATGGATCCAGGAAGTATCAAAATACTGGAATGTTTGTTTTGTAGATCCAAGTTTGATCAGAGATTCTGAAT
The DNA here is from genome assembly GCA_934725105.1 of uncultured Bulleidia sp. Lineage (GTDB taxonomy): Bacteria > Bacillota_I > Bacilli_A > Erysipelotrichales > Erysipelotrichaceae > Bulleidia. Next base: position 7,323 of record CAKVBD010000019.1, read on the forward strand.
TTGTTGAAAAAGTGAAGCAGTCTAAAATTGTTTTGAATCTGCATGCTTTTGATGCATCGATATTAGAGACATCTCATTTATATGAAATTCTTTCTTATGGTAATGCTATTTTGATTTCTGAAAGCAGTGTTGATTCATATGAAGAAGATCGTTTGAAAGATATTGTTACGTGGGTAAAGCCATCTAACTATACAGATACAATTTCTAAGATAACTTATTGGCTGGAAAATGATGAAGTGAGAAAAAAACAGATTCATAAGAATTGTGAATTATTAAAAGCTAAGAAAAATGATTTTGCATATTATTTTTATCGTTTTTTGTTAGCTTTTGACTGTATTTCTTTTGATGAATTCTATGAGTGTGTTGGAAATTATATATCCTTTGGTAATTCTCGTATTTGCTTGTCATTGCCTGAAGATGTTGAAAGAAGAAATGCATTTCAGAAAGATAATCGATTTGGATTTGAATTGTTTGCTGGATTGCGTCATACAAGAGGATGGACTGGTTGCGGCTTGAGCTACAAGTTCATTATGAAAAAAGCTAAGGAACAAGGACTTTCTGACATATTAATTTGTGAAGATGATGTTTTATTCCCTGAAGATTTTGATGCTAGATTTTCAAATGTGATGCAATATTTAGATACGCATAATGACTGGGATGTATTCCAGGGTGTTATTGCGGATGTTGGAAATGTTGAAATTCAAAACGTTGAAGAATGTAATGAAGAAATGATTGTGTATTTAAATCATATGGTCAGTATGGTTTTTAACTATTACAAGAGTCACATGTTTGATCGTGTCATTTCATGGGATGAAAAAGATGCAAATCAGTTAGCCAATACAATTGATCGTGCTTTGGAATCGAAAGATTTGAAAGTTGTAACGACAGTTCCATTTCTTGTTGGACATAAAGAAGATTTGAAATCCACAATATGGGGATTTGAAAATACGGAATATACAGACTGGATTCATCGCAGCAGTGAGAAGCTGCAGAAGCTGGTCACTGATTTTAAAGAAGGAGAAAAGCATGATTAATTATGCAATGGATGAAATACGATTTGAGAGTCTTGCATCATGCTTTCGTGTTTTTGCGAAGGGATGGATTCTTTCAAAAGAATATGTTGTTTCTGTAAGATGCAATGGGAAAGAAATCTATCAATTTAGCGGAAATCAAAAACGTTACGATATCTGTATTGCATATCATGTTGAAATTACAGAAGATGATTATGGATTTGAAGAATCGTTTGATATTCCTTCTAGCTGTGAATTGATTGAGTTTTATTATACTACTGGTGGGAAAGAACAACGTTTTTATTCCTTGGCACTTTCTCAGACAAAGCATCGTCAGGAATCAATGCAGAATCTAATGGATTCAATTCATCGCTCTTTAGTGACGGAATGGGAAACAAATCATTTTAAATTGCCTGTTGGCAGATTGATTAAAGGGCTCTTTAAATCTGTATTTGGGAAATCTCACGATCGTGTGTTTGATCCAAGTGATGTTGAACAATATCATGCATGGCTGAAAATTCAAAAGTATAAAAGAGGTCCTAAATTTAAAGATATTACAATGATTGACATGAAAGATACAGAGTATCTGGATTTGGATCATATTCATACAAATTATGTATGTTTTGTTGGAAAAGAATGTCAGCTGTATAAAGAGTTTTACGCATATGTGAGTGAATGTTTGAAATATGATGTTTTGTATTTTGATCATGATGAAATACATGATGGTGTTCGTAGTTGTCCGCAATGTAAACCGGATGCTTCTTTTGATACGCTGCAGTCTGTGAATTATATTGGGCATGTCTTTGTGGCAAAGAAAGAAATACTGAAAGAATTTGACAAGACGAAGATTGATTTGTATGCATATCTTTTAAAGCTGAGTGAAAAGAATATGTGTTTTGGACATGTTTCTAAAATTTTATATGCAGATAATGAGAAGAATGAATGGCATTCTATTGATGCATGTGAATTAAAGGATCGGCCACTTGTATCCATTGTTATTCCAACAAAAGATCATATTGATGATCTGGATACTTGTATTTCTTCTATTATCAATAAATCTACATATCAGAATTATGAAATTATTGTGGTAAATAACAATAGTGAAAAGGAAGAAACATTTGCATATTTCAAAAAGATTCAGAGTCAGAATATTAGAGTAATTGATTTGAATTGTGAGTTTAATTTTTCGTATTTAAATAATTATGCAGTGAAAAATGTTTGTCATGGTGAATATGTTTTGATGTTGAATAATGATACAGAAGTAGTAACCAATGACTGGCTTGAAAAAATGCTTTTGTATGCAATGAAAGATGGTGTTGGCAGTGTTGGCGCATTTTTGATGTTTCCGGATCATACGATTCAGCATGCGGGAATCATTATGGGAAAAGGCGGTGTTGCTGGACATGCATATAGTGGGGTATCTGTAGATATTCCAGGCTATGGGTATGAGCTGAAGGTTCCATATGATGTTTGTTGTTGTACAGCTGCCTGCTTAATGACTTCTAAAAAGAAATACCTAGAAGTAGAGGGTTTAAATGAAGATTTAAAAGTAGCATTTAATGATGTTGATTTTGGATTGAAGTTATTAAAAGTGGGTTATAGAAATGTAATGATGCCTAGTGTGAAGCTATATCATTATGAATCTAAATCTAGAGGAATGGATAAGTCTGCAGAACAGTTGAAGAGATATTATGCAGAATGTGATTATATGAAAGAGCATTGGAATGCATATATTGAGCATGATCCTTTCTATAATGACAATTACTCTAAAAACAGTGATTATCAACTGCAAGAGTAATGATTATTGTGTAAAATGATATGTAGGTGATGTATATGAGTAAAGTGAATATTTATGAAAAATTTTCTGATTCTAAGGTGACAGAGAATGTAAAAAAAGTGAGTGTAATTGTGCCAAACTACAATTATGCTGCTTTTCTGAATGAAAGAATTGATTCGATTATTCATCAAACATATCCTGTATATGAATTGATTGTATTGGATGATTGCTCTACGGATAATAGTATTGAAGTGATTCAGAAGAAATTGTCTGAAATTGAAGGAATCAAGGCAAAATTTATTCCAAATGAGAAGAATAGTGGACTGGTTTTTTCGCAATGGCAGAAAGGAATCAAAGAAGTGAGTGGTGATTATTTCTGGATTTGTGAAGCGGATGATAGTGCGGATCCACATTTTTTAGAAACTGTTATGAAAGGCTTTGATGATGAAGAGGTTGTGCTATCCTATTCTGATTCAATGAGAATTGATGATCATAACAATGTGATTCGTAAGAATTGTCAGGATCTGTATAACATGTTTGGTACAGATCATTGGAATCATAGTTTTGTGGTTGATGGAAAAGAAGAAGTAGTTCAATACTTGAGTGTTTTGAATACAATCTTGAATGTTTCTGGTGTTGTTTGGAAAGTACAGAAAGATATCATTGATATCATTGAAGAAGCAAAGAATTATAAAGTTGCCGGTGATTGGTATATTTATGTGAAACTGCTTGAAAATGGCAAGCTTGCTTTTACAAAAGATTGTTTGAATTATTATCGTAAGCATGAAGGTTCTGTAACAAGTTCTATCAAATGTGATATTGAATATGGCGAAATTGTTAAAATCCAGGAAATGGTTGCGAACCAGTATCATGTTGGAATGGATATTTATAAATGGCAGAGATTGCGTAGAAGCTATATGGACCATGATGTATCGAAACAGGCACATAAGAAAAGAATTGCCTGGATTATTCCTTTCCCTGGCAAGGGATCGGGTGGACATAGAACAATCATTCAGAATGTGAATGCATTGATTCGTCATGGATATGAATGTGATATTTATGCAGAAGCACCTGCAGAAGTGGATGATGATACTGTTGCGAAGCTGATTGATGAATATTATGAAACTTGTGCAGCAAAGGTGTATGCAAATTTTGGTCATAGAGAAAAATATGATTTGTTATTTGCAACTGGATGGCAGTCTTTGAACTATGTGAAGTGTATGGATGCTGATGTGAAGGGATATTTCATTCAGGATTATGAACCTTGGTTCTTCCCAATGGGTGATGAATATCTTGTGATTGAAAATTCTTATCGTCTTGGCTATCAGCCGATTACAATTGGTAAATGGCTGGCTTCCAAGATGCAGAATGAATTCCATACAAAAGCACAGCACTTTGATTTCTGTGCTGACTTAAATGTGTATCATCCGTTACAGAACATAAAGAAAGAAAATGCAATCTGTTATGTTTTACAGCCGGAAAAGCCTCGTAGAGGTACAACGATTGCATTGGAAGCATTGAAGGTTGTAAAAGAAAAGCGACCAGATGTAAAGATTTATCTGTATGGATCGGATGTACAGGTGAATATTCCATTTGAAGCGGAAGAGTTGCATATTATTAATGTTCAGAAATGTAATGAATTATACAATACTTGTAAACTTGGCTTATGTTTGAGTGCTTCTAATCCATCTAGAATTCCATTTGAGATGATGGCAGCAGGCTTGCCTGTTGTTGAACTGTATCGTGAGAACAATTTATATGATCTTCCTGATGAAGGTGTGATGCTTGCGGAATCTAGCTCTGCGGGAATTGCAGATGCAATCTTGAAACTGCTGGATGATGAAGCACAGTTAGAAAAGATGTCAGCGTTTGGCCCATCATTTATGAAAGACTATCCTTTGGAAAAAGGATTTGAACAGTTTGTGGAAGCTGTGGATAAATTGATGAATGGTCAAGAAATTACATTACAGAAACTAGAAAGAACATATAACAAGGAAAGCAATATTCCTTCGGATGAATTTGTTAGTGAATGCAATCGTATTCTTAAACCTGAATTACCAGTTGCTCCAGCACCATCTTTTACAAGAAGGGTGAAAAACAAATCCATTAGAGTTCTAAAAAAGGTATACCACACGATTCGAAAAGATTAAGATTATTGATTGTGATATAATATACCGCGAGCTTGAAAGAGGTAGACAATGAATAAAAAAGAGAAACTGCCATTATGGCTGAAAGTTTTACTAATATATGTATGTATTGCAGGATATTGTCTTGTATGTTTTCTCGTTGGTGGTAGAGATATTTATTTAAAACGTGTCCATACTGGAGATGTGAATGAAATTGATAATATCGGAGAAATTGTTGATGGTGATGTTGTTGAACAGACTTTGGTTAGTAATGCTTCTGAAATATTATCATTAGAATTGAAAGTTGGTACATATGATAGAGCCAATGATTGTGATTTAGATGTTTCTTTATTGGAAAATAATAAGGTATTAGCATCTAAAACAGTTGACTGTAAAGAGTTATCCAATGGAGATAATACAATTACATTTGATGAACCTGTAAATGTGGATGTAAACCAGCCATATACATTAAGAATTACTTCACATGGTGCAAAGAGCGGGAATGCGGTAACAGTATATTATGGTGTTTCTAATCCTGAGTGCACTTATCTTGAAGCAAAGAATATTGAACTAAAAGAAAGACAACTTCTTTGTACAGTGAATGGAAAAGTGAATGAACCTTTAGGGATGGTTCTAACAATTGGTGTCATTGCATTCTTAGTTATTTTAGGTGTGTACTGTATTCACTTATTTATTGCGGAGAAAAAAGGTAAACATACAGTTGGTATGGCAATCATGGATGCGTATCATCAATATTCCTTTTTGATGCATCAGTTAGTGAGTAGAGAATTTAAAGTGCGCTATAAGAGAAGTGCACTTGGTATTCTTTGGAGTTTTGTGAATCCATTACTTACAATGATTGTACAGTTCTTTGTATTTACACTTGTATTTAAATCAGCAATTCCAAACTATATTGTATATTTGATTATTGGTATTACATTCTTTAACTTCTATTCAGAAGCAACAAATGGTGGTTCTTTATCTATCATCACAAATGCTTCTTTGATCAAGAAAGTATATGTTCCAAAATACATTTATCCTTTATCACAGGTATTTTCAGCATCAATTAACTTTGGTATTTCTTTGATCTTGATGTTTGGTGTTGCACTTGTGAATGGATTAATGCCTAACATTTATTTCTTACTGATTCCATTTGCGATGCTTAGTATCTTTATTCTGAATACTGGTGTGGCATTATTGTTGGCAACAGGAATGACATTCTTTAGAGATGTGCAGTTTATTTACAATGTATTTATGACAGCTTTGACATATGCAACGCCAATGTTCTGGGATATGTCAATGATTCCAGATAAATATAACTGGATCTTTAAGATCAATCCTCTTGCAGATATCATTATTTTCGTTAGAAATATTGTGTTGAATAACATGTATCCGGGTACAGATCTTGTTGTACTGATGATTGTATTCCCTATATTCTTCTTGATGATTGGTATCCATGTATTCCGTAAGAATCAGGATAAATTTATTCTATATATTTAGAGGTGCTTATGAAACAGACAATGGTTCAAGTGAATAATGTAACTGTAAGATATAAAATTGCTAATGATAGAGTATCGAGCTTAAAAGAATACATTATCAAAAAGATTGGAAAAAAAATTACAGAAAAAGAATTCCTGGCTTTGGATGATGTTAGTTTTACAGTTGAAAAAGGTGATGTTGTAGGAATTGTCGGTGCGAATGGTGCTGGTAAGTCTACATTGTTAAAAGTTGTATCTGGAATTCAAAAACCTGCAAGTGGCAATGTTGTATTAGGCGGAAGAGTTGTACCTATGCTGGAGCTTGGTGCGGGGTTTGATATCGAATTGTCCGGAAAAGAGAATATTTATCTGAATGGTGCAGTATTAGGCTATTCAAAAGAATTTCTGGATGAAAAATATGATGAAATCTTAGCTTTCTCTGAACTTGGTGATTTCATCAATATGCCTGTAAGAAACTATTCTTCTGGAATGGTTGCTAGACTGGCATTCTCAATTGCCTCTATGATCAATCCTGAAATATTGATCGTTGATGAAGTTTTGAGTGTTGGTGATGAGAATTTCCAGAAGAAAAGTAGAGATCGTATGGTTGAGTTGATGAGTGGCGGTTCTACTGTTCTATTTGTTTCTCACAATGTTGGACAAATTAAAGAAATTTGTAATAAAGCAGTCTGGTTAAGACACGGAAAAGTTGTCATGACTGGTGAAGCAAATAAGGTTTGTGATTTATATGAAGAAAGTTTAATGAGAGGCGAATGTTAAAAAATAACGAAATAAAAAAAGAAAAAGGAGTATGCATTTCATTTCTGTTTCTTGCTTTGTTGATTACATTTTCATCTTTTATTAAGTTCACAATGAAGATCGTATCTTTGAGTGAACTTCTTTTACTATTTATATTTGTTAAGAATATGATGCTGTATGGGTGGAAAGATAGTATTAGACAATCTCTTTGTTCATCTAAAAGAAAACTATTTGTTTTGTTTCTGTTCTTTGTTTTTGTTTTATCGATTGCTTTATTAAAAGTGAAATTTGGTTCGTATTATCAAATGATTTTGTTGTTTTCTTGTGTTTCATTTGTGGTATTTTCTGGATTGATTTTAACTTTTATGAATGCCATTGTTTGGAAAAAAGAACTTGAAAAAGTTCTGTTCTCTATTGTATTTGCGGTTGGAATGGCATTTATGATCGTCATTCCAGTAGGAATTGTTCCAGATGAAGGAATGCACTCATTCACTGCATATCGAATATCCAATCAATTTTTAGGGATAAAAAATGAAGAAAATATGATTACAATGAGAGAATCAGATGGAACTCGATTCTTAGTTTCTGAAGCAGGAACGTATAATAATGAAAACTATAATCAGTATTTTGTTGATATGAATGATTGTGAAGTGAATCCACAATTAAATAGCTTTGCATTGCCATATGTTGTAGGCACTGATTTTCTATATTTCCTGCCAGCAATAGGAATCGCTATTGGAAGATTGTTATCATTTAATGCATATCAGATGTATTTCCTGGGTAGAATTTTTGATTTTGTTTTATATATTTTTGGAATGTATTTCATTATAAAAAGAACTTCTACAAAAAAATCATTGTTTTTGGTGATGGGATTGTTGCCTGTATTTATGCAACAAGGAATATCCATTTCATATGATGTACCTATTAATTTGATGCTTTTATATGTGATTTCAATTTCAATGAGATTGTTTTCTGACCAAAAAAAATCTTTAAATAAATTTGAGGTAGCATTAGCTGTTATTAGTTGTATTGCTCTATGTGAAGTCAAGAGTCATGCGTATATTCTTGTTGGTTTATTGCCATTACTTTGCCTGTTGGCAAAGAAAGTCAACTTTTCTAAAAAGAAAAAAATGATTTTAATATTAATGTTGATATTTGTATGTGCATGCTTTGCTGGTGCATTTGTTGGTGCAAGATTTTTACCGGCAGTTACTTTGAACCTAAGTGATAAGTATACCGTGATGTATTTACTTCAAAATCCTAAAGAAATTATATTGATCATATACAATACGTTATTAACATTTGGATCATTTCATTTAGATTCTTTTATTGGGCGATATTTAGGGTATCTTGATATAGGAATTCATCCGTATTTAATTTATGTATATTACTTATTATTGTTTATAGTTTCAATTCCAGAAGAAAAGGAAATTGGAGCTCTGCCAAAGTATGTAAAATGTGTTTTTGTTGTTGTTGGAATTTTGACAGGTGCATTTGCATTTGCAGGTATGTTACTTGCAAATTCAACATTACAAGATCAAATGGTCTTAGGAATGCAGGGAAGATATTTGCTGGCAAGTGTTGTATTGATATTAGTAACTTTAGATTTTGATTTCTTACATTTAAAAAATAACTATCAAATAGTAGTTTGCTGCTTGTTGTGTTTTGCTGAGTATTTAACGATTTGTAATTTGATGCTTGTATTATAAGGAGAAACTAATGGGAAAGTTATTGTTATATTTTATTTCTTTGATCATATTTAGTACTGGTTTTTTTAGAATTCAAAAGAGTGAGCAGAAATTGCCAGGTATTCTATTTCTAGGAATCACAATACTTTCGTATATGCTTGTAAATACAGTTTTAGCAGGTATTTATGGTTTGATTGGTGTTCCAATTTGTGTATATACGATTTCGCTTCCAGTGATGATTCTTGGTGGCGTATTACTGTCATATAGTAAAAATCATACACAAGAATACGTGTTTTCAAAAAATGATAAAATTGTACTTTGCTTTTTGATTGTTTTGACTTTGTGTTTCTGGGTCGGATATTTTAGATGTAAATTACCGATTCGCTATGTTTCTGTAGATGCGTCAGTGCATTGTAGATGGGCGAAGCAGATTGCTTTACAACATACATTGAATTCCAATTTGTTCTTTGGATATGTCAATGATGGATTATTCATGGAAGCATTATTGACAATCACAGGTGTCAATGGTTTTTATCATTCCTTTGCGTTTATGCGTATTGTTGACTTCTTCATGGTTGGATTGTTGTTTTATAGCTTGATTCGCGACTTGTGTGTTACGCGTTATCAAAAAATAGCTGGTATTGTTGTCACTGCGTTTTATATTTTTGGATATCCTTTATATGCATTGATGTTTGGCTTCGTATATTTTGGAGATGCGGTAACAATTACCTGTTTGATTCTTTTGCTGTTGAAAATGTATGAAACGGCAGAATTAAATGATCTGTGGATCCTGATATTGTTGAATCTAGGTCTGTTTGGTATTTTCACAACATATACGATGTTTGTTCCTAGTGTATTTTTAGGTGTATTTATTGATGTCCTTGCTATACAGAAGAAACTTGGAAATAAAATCATTAGTAAAGAAAGTGTTGTTGAACTATTTAAAGTATTTATCTTTCCTTGTATGTTGGGAATGGCTCATGCCTATGTCAATTTAAAAGAAATAAGTTCTGGTGGTGGAATTGGCAATGATGGTGGCAAATATTTTGATTTATACAGTAACTTTGTTTTACTGGCACCTTTTGTACTATCTTCTTTGATCAAAAGATGCAAGCGTCATCAATTTGATGGCATGTTCTGGATGTTTGTTACGACAATTGCTTTTACTGGTTTATTTTTAGCTGGCAGCTGGTTTGGAATTGTTTCTACATATTATTTGAGTAAAATGTATAACATTATCTGGCTGTTATGCTTTGTTATGATGATGGAAGAAATTGTTGAGTTATCTAGATATAATAAAGAATTTATGAATGCATTTGCTGCTGCTGTCTTTGTACTGAGTGTATTTGTAATTGTCGATGATGTTGATCAAAAATTCAGTGGAGATCAAGAAATCAAAACGGGGGCAAATTGTTTTTTGAATATTTACTGGTTTAATGGAAATTTCTTTTTGAATCAGCCTTTTATTGATAATGATGAAATAGCATTATATCAAGAATGCCATGATATAACTGAGAGCTTAGCTGATGGAGAAATGTTGTATGTAGGTGATGAAATTCACGCCAACTGGTTTAAAACATTTACAAACCAAACAGAGATTGAAACAAGTGAAAATGTAAGTGTGATTCAAAATAGAATAACAGATGGATCGTACAAATACATTTGTGTGAATAGTACATTAAGCGAAGAAGAAATCAGTGAAATATATAAATTGGGGAATATAGTCTATGAATACAACAATGAGCTTAGCCATGGGAAAATAGTAAAAGTTTATTAATTCTTAATAATTCTTCATTTTGTGAAATTTGGTATCTATTAGTGTGTGTGATAAAATAGACACAAGTAAGTAAAGGACTTACTGTGTCTATTTTTTAATTATGCAGAAATTTTATAGATGGATTAGTAAACATAGAGAGATCATTATGGCAATTGTTGACATTACAATTGTTATTTTCTCATATTGGTTTGCTTATTTTGTGAGAACAGATTTTGGTAGAGAAGTCATTCCTTTTGAATATCAGACATTATGGAAATATATGTATTGGCCAATCATCACGAATTTGGCTTCTATTTTAGTGTTCCAGTTGAATAAATCATTATGGATGTTTATTTCCGTAGATGAAGCTTTAAGAGTTGCTGCAGCAGTGTTTGTTGGTAACTTTGCTTGGTGGCTTGGAATGCTTCTTGTGAAGATTCCATGGTATGTTAGAAGCGTACCTGTCATTGCAGGAATGATCCAGCTTCTTTTGATGCTTGGACTTCGTTTAATATATCGTGTTGTTAGAAGAGACTCTGCACAACGCCATAGAAGTCATAGAGCAGTGATTCTTGGTGCTGGTTCTGCGGGTGTTACCGCAATGCGCGAAATTACGTATAGTGATCTTTATGATACAAGAATCATTGGCTTTATTGATAAAAATAAACAGAAAGTTAAAAAGAGACTAAGTGGTGTTGTAGTATTAGGTACAGATGATGATATGCCTCGTATTGTAAAGCAATACAATATCGATACAGCATATATTGCCATTAAGAACATTACACAACAGGATCTTAAAGAAATGATTGAAAGATGTAGACAAATGAATCTACGTACAAAAATTGTTTCCTTTGAGCTGCAGAATAATGTTGGTGAAAGAGCATCTGTTCGTAATGTTAATATCAATGACCTTCTTGGTAGAGGTGAATTGTATTTAAATAGTGAGGAAATTGGTGGATATCTCACAGGTAAGACAATTATGGTGACTGGTGCTGGTGGTTCTATTGGTTCTGAACTTGTTAGACAGATTATGCAGTTTACCCCAAAAAGAATTGTGTTATTAGATATTTATGAAAATAACATGTATGATCTGCAACAGGAAATCAACATTGAAAGAAGACATGGGCATGATCAGAATGTAACGGATGTTGTATGTTTGATTGGATCAGTGAGAGATAAAAAACGTGTGGATGAAATTATGAAGAAATATCATCCAAATGTTGTGTTCCATGCAGCTGCACATAAACATGTACCACTTGTTGAAAGCAGTCCATTAGAAGCCATTAAAAACAATGTTCTTGGAACAAAGAATGTTGTGGAATGTTGTATTACGAACTATGTGGATAAGTTTGTGATGATTTCTACAGATAAGGCTGTGCGTACAACAAATGTTATGGGTGCGACGAAGAGAATGTGTGAACTTATTGTGGAAGGTTATAAGAACAATGGAGTTACGAAATTATGTGCCGTACGATTTGGTAATGTTCTTGGATCTAATGGTTCTGTTATTCCTTTGTTTGAAAAGCAGATTGAGACAGGTGGACCTGTTACAGTTACAGATCCAAATATCATTCGTTATTTCATGACGATTCCAGAAGCTGCACAGCTTGTTTTACAGGCTGGTTCTTATGCAAAGACTGGTGAAATCTTTATTCTGGATATGGGAAAACCAGTAAAGATCGTTGATCTTGCGAGAAACTTGATCCAGTTATCCGGATTAATTCCTGACGAAGATATCAAGATTGAATTTACAGGATTAAGACCTGGTGAAAAACTTTATGAAGAGTTATTGGTAGATCCTAAGAATTCTACAAAAACTGCGAATAATTTGATTTTTGTTGCAGAACCGGAAGATATTACGATGGATGAAGTGAATTCAAAAATCAATGCTTTACAACAGTTAGTATCTGAAAATGAAGCAGATAATCAAAAGATCATTGAAGTTATTACGAAAAAATAAAACGGAGAAGTTAACTGCTTCTTCGTTTTGTACAAAAGGAGAAATATGAACACACATCAGTATACTTGGAAAGGGTTAGTTAAAGTTGGAATTGTTTTTTGTGTATTATTATGTGTTTTTAGTTTGCCTTATAGAAAATATAGAAACATGGGATACCAGTATGAAGATATTGCTTCTAAAACTGTAGTATTGAATGAAGAGAAAAAGCATACAATTGATGTTGCTTTTTTAGGAGATAGTCAAGGATGGGCAACATATGATCCTTTGCAATTCTACACTGATCATGGCTTTACTTCCTATAATGCATGCACACCTGGACAGTTTCCATATGATGCATATGTGATGTTGAAAAATGTATTTCATGAACAAAAGCCAAAGCTTGTAGTAATGGATGTGAATATGATTTATACACCATTGAATGTTTTAAAATTGGGATTGCTTAACCTATTTCCAATATTTCATTATCATAATGCATGGCTGTTTGAGGAAAAGGTTGACTATAGGGCTGATCGAAAAGGTTTTAATGGATCTGATCAGGTTGCACCATATCAGGTAGATGCGGCATATATGCAAAGGAATTTGTCAGAAAAACTGCCAACAGACTCTCAAATCTACCTGGATAAGATTTATCAGTTCTGTAAAAGAGAAAAAAGTCAGTTGTTATTGGTAAATACGATTTCTCCTCTTGTGTGGACAAATGGAAGACACGAAATCATTCAGACATGGTGTGATGAAAATGATGTGAATTATGTTGATTACAATCAGCCAGAACTTTTAAAGAAAATTGCGTTTGATTTCAATACAGATTTAAGAGATTACGGGGAACATGTAAATGTTTATGGTTCTAAAAAGATTTGTAAAAATCTAGGAAACTACATTAAACAGAACTATGTATTAGAAGATCATAGAAAGGATAGCTCGTATCAGGAATGGAATACATTGGCGCAAGATGCGAGTGAATATGATTAAGTATGACATTTTCTTATAATTCTATATTGTTCTATCTTGGATTTGTTCCAATGATAATGATTCTCTATTCTATATTTCCCCGGAAATATAGATGGATAACATTATTATTCGCTAACTATGCATTTTTCTTTGTATGGTCAAAGAAATTGATTGTTTATAATTTAGTTACAACTTTGATTACATATTTGTTTGGAAAAAAACTTTCTTCTATGAAGAAAGCACCAGCGAATGTTGATCGTAAGGCGTTTAAAAAGCAGAAGAAAAAAATTCTTACAACTAGTATTCTAATCAATTTGTTTGTATTAATTGTCTTAAAATACACAAACTTTTTAGGCTCTACAATTTTTGGTTCATCTTTTACAGCACTGAGTATTGTTGCACCAATTGGCATCAGTTATTACACGCTGCAGAATATTACATATCTTGTAGATGTATCAAATAAAAAGATTGAGCCGGCACATTCATTCTTTGATTTATCTTTGTATAACAGCTTCTTTTTAACAATTATGGAAGGACCAATTACTAGATTTTCAGATATGATTGATCAATTAAAATCAGGCAATCCAATTACGCCAGAGAATTTTACATTTGGTGTGGAAAGAATTTCATGGGGATTATTTCAAAAAATGATTATTGCGGATCACTTGAGTGGTGTTGTGAATACATTGTTTGCGAATTACAAGACAAGTGGTGCATTGAGCTTATTGGCTGCAGTATTGTGTACGATTCAATTGTATATGGATTTTAAAGGTACCATTGATATTGCATTAGGTGTTGGGAAAATCTTTGGTATCACGATTGCGGAAAACTTCAGACAGCCATTCTTTGCTAAGAACGCTGGTGATTTCTGGAGAAGATGGCATATTACTTTAGGTGCTTTTTTGAGAGATTATGTGTTTTATCCAGTATCTTTAAGTAAACCAATTCAGAAATTAACAAAATGGTGTAAGAATCATCTTGGAAATATGGTTGCTAGATATGTTGGTCCATTGATTGCTTTATTTTGTGTATGGATTTGTAATGGTTTCTGGCATGGACCGTATTGGACATATGTTCTGTATGGTATGTATTACTTTGTACTCATGGTACTTGAATTATTCTTGGAAAAACCATTTGAGAAGTGGTGCTCAGATCATCATTTGGATGTGAATGGCTGGGGGATTCGAACATTTCGATTTATTAAGTTATTTATCATTGTGATTATTGGTGAAATGTTCTTTAGAGCTTCAACATTTGCTGATGGATGGACAATGCTTGTAAGTATGTTTACAAACTTTCACATGAGTGAATTGATACAAGTATTCCCAACACTTGGCTTAACAAATCGAGAATGGATTTCTGTGATCGTTTCTTTTGGTGTAGTAATCGTTGTATCTGTACTGAAGGAAAAGAATATATCGATTCATGGATTGTTGGATCAATGCCCATCTGCAGTACGATGGGGTGTGCTTTATACTTTGATTTTTGCGGTGATTTTATTTGGGGCATATGGTCCTGGATATGATGAAGTTGCGATGATGTATGCGGGTTTTTGATTTATGAAAAATGTATTAGAGTGGCTGGAAAATAAAACAGAACAAGAAAAAAAGAGAATTGCATTCATGGATCCGAAAGATGAAATATCTTTTGGAAAATTGGAGAAAAAAGCAAAATATATTGGTACATATGTTTCGTATATGTGTGATGTTAGAAGCGCTGTTGGCTTCTATATGGAAAAGAATATCGATGCGGTATGTGGTATGTTTGGTGCCGTTTATGGAGGATGCTTGTATTCTTTCTTAGATACAAGACAGCCAGAAAGCAGAATGCAACAGATTATATCTGTATTACAGCCTGCATTGATTTTGACAGATGAAGAACATCTAGAAGAAGCACATAAGTTGTTCCCTAAGATTCGTGTAGAAGTCATTGCGGATATCCTTCTGGAAAAGAAGTTAGATCAAGATCGTTTGGATGCCATTAGAGAACAGGCACTGGATATGGATCCATTGTATGTTAACTTTACATCCGGTTCTACGGGTGTACCGAAGGGTGTTACGGTTTGTCATAGGAATGTAATTGATTTTATTGAAGTATTTGTTAAAACAACTGGCATTCAAAAGAGTGATATTTTAGGAAATCAGGCACCATTTGATTTTGATGTATCTGTGAAAGATATTTATAGTGGACTATGTACAGGTGCAAGTGTTGCCATCATTCCTAGAGAATACTTCTCAAATCCTACGGTATTAATGGATTATATCAGTGCACAAAGATGTACTGTTCTGATCTGGGCAGTGAGTGCGATGTGTTTTGTATCTATTATGAATGGTCTGCAGTATAAGACACCAGTCAGTGTAAGACTCGTCATGTTCTCTGGAGAAGTGATGCCAATCAAGCAGTTGAACAAATGGGTAAAGGCATTACCTTTTACAACATTTGTGAATTTATATGGACCTACAGAGATTACATGTAACTGTACATATGAAATGCTTGAAACAAGAGAATATGAACTAGATGAAGTGCTTCCGATTGGAAATGCATTTGATAATGAAAAAGTATTTCTTCTGGATGCAAATGATGCATTGATTCAAGTGCCGGATCAAGAAGGAGAAATCTGTGTTTCTGGTACATGTGTTGCGTTAGGTTACTATCATGATATGAACAAAACAAATGAAGTCTTTGTTCAAAATCCTTTGAATGATAAAACATATGAAAGAATCTATCGTACAGGAGATTTAGGAAAATATACAGATGATTTGAAACTTATTTATACAAGTCGAAAGGATTTTCAAATCAAACATTTGGGACATCGTATTGAACTTGGTGAAATTGAAGCACAGGTGGAACAACATACAGCGATTACACGTGCAATCTGTATTTATGATTCGAACAAGAAAAGAATTCTTCTTTTCTATGTAGGAAATATTGAGGGAAAACAGCTGATCAGTGAATTGAGAGATGTATTGCCTGGATATATGTTGCCTAATAAGGCATTTGCTTTAGATGCATTTCCTATGAATAAGAATGGTAAAGTGGATCGTAATGCACTAAAAGAACTTGGAGGAATCAAACATGCTTGATCGGGAAGAGTTGAAATATATTGCTTCAATGTATCAGACACCTTGTTTTATCTTTGATGAAGAAGCATTGATTGAAAGAGTGAAAGAAATTCGAAAGATCAGTGAAGGAAAATATCATCTTTGTTATTCCATTAAAGCAAATCCTTTTTTGATTCCAACAATGGTTCAGCTTGTGGATCATTTAGAAGTGTGTTCTCCTGGTGAATTAGAGATTTGTAAAGCATTGCATGTGCCTGAGGATATGATTATTTATTCTGGTGTGAATAAAGAAGCGTGGGATATTGATGAAGCGATTCAATATGGTGTTGGAATACTAACTTGTGAATCATTGAAACATGTGAAATGTATCAATGAAGAAGCAAAGAAGTTAAATGTTACAGTACCTGTATTGTTACGATTGAATGCAGGATCGCAATTTGGAATGTCGAAGGAAGATTTATTATTTGTGATGGATCATTTAGATTTGTTTTCTCATATTCAAGTGGAAGGCATTCATTACTTTGTAGGAACACAAAGAAAAAAAGTAGAAAACAAAGTCAAAGAATTAGAAATGTTAAAAGCATTATTCCAGGAAATTGAAGCAGAACATCATGTGAAATTAAATAAACTGGAATATGGACCTGGATGTAACGTATCATTATTTGAAAATGAAGATTTCAGTGATACATATCAGCCACTCAAAGAAATGCATGCAGAATTGAGCTCTTTCACACAAGACGTCACGATTGAAATGGGAAGATTTTTCGCGACGTATTGTGGAACATATCTTACAAAAGTGATGGATTTGAAAGAGAATAAAGGTGTGAATTATTGTATTGTGGATGGTGGTATCAATCATGTGAACTATTATGGAAGCATGATTGGAATGAATGTACCAGTGACACAACATATAACTGAGGTGGGAGTTGAAGCAAAAGACTGGTGTATCTGTGGATCACTTTGTTCAACAAATGATATTTTGATTCGTAAGTATCATAAAGGATTATCAGAAGGAGATTTGATTGCTTTTGAAAATATTGGTGCGTATTCCGTAACTGAAGGCATTAATTTATTCTTAAGTCGTACGCTGCCTTGTGTACTTCTGAGAAAAAAGAAGTATGATTATGAAGTACAAAGAGGACATGTTGAATCTTATGTTCTCAATATGCCAGGAGGAATGTAAAATGGATGAATTATTAGAATTATTAGAAGATATTAAAGAAGATGTTGATTTTGAGCATTGTGATACATTAATTGATGATCATATCATTGACTCTTTTGATATCTTACAGATTATTTCAACATTGAATGATCATTATGATATTTCAATTCCTGCTTCTGAAATCGTGCCGGAGAACTTTAATAGTGCCAAAGCATTATATGCAATGGTTGAAAGATTGATGGAAGAATAGTGTTTGTGAATTGTGTGAAGTTACACACAATCTTTTATGGAAGTGTCCACTGTGTTAAAATAATTCGGACACTTTTTTAGATGAAAAGGAGGGATATATGGCCAACTCTAAGAAGAAAAAAGTAAAAATCAGTGGTATTTTGACAATCTTGTTATGCATAACTGCGATTGGTATTGTCGCGGCACTTGGTTTTAATATTTACAAGATTAAAACAAGCAATACAGGGAATGGTGATACTGTTGAAACAGAAAAGGTTGATAATGAGTATTCCAATGAGAAATATTCTATTGGAAATAACCCAACAGATATCAACAAAAAATATTTCAAAGAATTGAATGAAGCTGTCAAAGGAAAAGACGTAAAAGATGAAAATGGTAATACATATACAGGGGAAGAAGCAATTGCGGAAACAGTTGTAAAGAACTTTATCTGCCAGTATTACACATGGACAAATAAAGACGGCAACTATGATATTGGCGGTATGCAATATATTTATAGTCCAAAGCAGTCTGACTTTGAAACATATACATTGTATAACTTCTATAAAGATATGGATTTATATCTATCAAAGGATGGTAGAAGTTCTTTAATTGAAGTGAAGAAAGTAACAATCAATAATGTTTCTAGAGCCGATGATTATACTGTGACATATACAGATGAAAATGGTGATGAACAATCTGCAGGCTTGCCTTGTGTTAATGTTGAAGCTTCATGGGAATATGGTTCTGATACAAAGATGAGTACATCTGAAATTCAGACATCCGCTACATTCCATGTAGTGAATAATAACGATAGATGGGAAATAGGAGGTATTGAATAATGAGAGATCCTTTTGATAATTTAAATCTAGATCATACAGATACACCTTCTTTTCCTGATGAACCAGAAGAATTAAGAAATGTATCAAATAGCGCAAGCATTCCTGCATTTAACTTTGGTTCGTCTTTTAGAAGTGAGCCAGAACAGCCTAAAGTTGTGGATGATGAGGAAAAGAGCACAAGTATCCCAGCATTTAATTTTAATAATCCAGCAGCAGAAGAAGAAACACCAAAGAAGAGTCATTCTGCGTTTGACTTAGAAGCATTCATGAATGAAGATGAGGATCAGAAAAGTTCTGCTCCATTATTTCCTGATGTACCAGTGGAAATTGAACAGCCTGATTCACCGTTAGAGGCAACAGAGCAGACTGCCCAGTTGCCAACAATGACAAATGATTCTAATGGTGGTGGAAACAATATTCCTCCTCAAACACCAAAGAATAAGAAATCTAAGAAACCTAAAAAAGGTGAATTCAAAAATGATCCAACAGTTTTAAATATTATTGTTACAATTTTTACAATTGTTGCGAATATTCTTGTGGTTTATATTTTGTTTAATACAACAAAGTTCTCTAGTATTGGTCAGAATATTTTTATGATGATCAATATCGCAGTGCTTGCAATTCTTCTTTTATTGGATTTATTAGTTATTTTAATGATTCGTACGAGAAAGATTGCTTTATTTGTGATTTCTATTATTGTACTTTCACTTTTCGTTGGTGGTGGAGGCTATGGCTTCTATGCACTTGGAAGAGTGAATAAGAATGTCACAAAGATTACTGGAGAAAAGAAGGAAGAAGAAGTTTCTGCATCTTTAGTAATTTACAGCGGTACAAGCGGTGATCCGATTACAGATGTTAAGGATCTTGAAGGTAGAAGAGTAGGTGTTGCGAAAGGTACAAAAACAGAAGAGATTGCGAAAACAAAGCTTTCTTCTAGTAATACAAATGTTGAATATGTTGAAGTAAATGGATATACTGATCTTCTTTCTAATTTAATTACTGGTGCTGTTGACTGTGCTGTTTTACCAGTGAATTATCAGTCTCAATTTGAAGAAGATGAAAACTTATCAGCTTATCTTCCTGATACACAATCTATCTTGGATTTCTCTGAAACAATTACTTCAGAAAGTGAAACTGGTGCAGACAAAGATATTACAAAAGAACCATTTACAGTACTTGTAACCGGTGAAAATGAAGGTCTTGCTGATTCTATTATCTTGATGTCTGTAAATCCAATCTCCATGAAAGTTACAATGACTTCTATCGCAAGAGACTCTTATGTTCCTATTTCTTGTTATGGATCCAGTGAAAAAATCAATGCAGCACATGCTTCTAGCGAGTCTTGCATGGTGAAAACAGTTGAAAATTTAATGGGTATTGATATTGACTATACAATTGAATTCAACTTTGCATCTGTTGTACAAGTAGTAGATGCAGTAGGTGGAGTTGTTGTGGATATTCCAGTGTCATTTGATGCACAATGCTGGAATATTTATACAGATGAGTTAGCTGTGTTTAGACTTGAAGCTGGAGAAAACGTATATCTTGATGGCGCAAGAGCACTTGGATTTGTGAGAGAACGTATGGCTTTCCCGGATGGAGACTTTGCGAGACAAAGACACCAGCAGGAAGTTATGGAACAAATTATTCAAAAGATTATGTCTTCAAAAGATCCTCAGATGTTTTTGAATGTATTGGATGCTGCTGGAGATAACATTAAAACTAACTTTACTGTTGAACAGATGACAGGATTCATTAACTATGCTCTACAGAAATCTAAGAGATACTATGATTCAAACAATATTTCTGGATTGTTTGACTTTGAGTCTTCTAGAGTTTATGGATATGCAGCTAATTTGTGGAATAGTAGTCTTCAGATGGACCTTTGGATTTATCGTTTATTCAATGGATCGATTCAAGATTGTGCAAATGCAATTAAACGTAATTTGAGTACAACTGCTACGCCAGATACACCAACTTCTGTTAGCTGGTCTGCAGCGAATACATTTACGCCAGATCCTGTATCTCAAGAATATTACAATGAGGCACGTATTACAGATGATGGTAGACCTTCTGATGCACCAGAACCAAGTGAGTCTGCAGAACCTACAGATAGTCCAACTCCATCTGCTTCTGCTAGTCCTACAACGTCTTCTGAACCAACACCAGAACCAACAGTTGAACCAACGCAAGAACCAACGGTGGAACCAACACCAGAACCAACGGTGGAACCAACGACTCCAGAGCAGCCGGTTGAACCTGCTCCTGATCAATCTGGTGGAGAAGGAGAATAAAGCTTTACTTGTCTTATGAGATTGATTTCTCATAAGACTTTTTTTAATTGTTTGTTACGTGTAAAATATTGATTATGGAAAATAATAGTTCAAAATTAGGTTTAATAAAAAAAGCGTTTTATATATGGGCAGTACAGTATCATTTTGTGATACCAAAAGATATTTTGAAAATGTATGTTCATAAGTTTAGACATGAAAGTGAAAATATCTCTAAGTATGGTCAGAGATTTTTTGATCCTTCTAATGAAAAAGATTATAAGAAATGGTTAACTCTACAGGAATATAAAAAACAAGATGGCTTGTATACGGATATTACATTTGTTGGAAGAAATGTGAGTAATTTGAATGCTAATGGATTAGCTGCGGTATCTATGGATACAATGAATACATCTAGAATTCATACACCATATACTTGCCTGGTTGGTGAAGGAATTCATTTATATGAACCATTTTTTGCGTATTTGAATGAATGTGATTGTGATGCAATCTATTTTGATTCTGACTTATATGTGAATGGTGAAAGAAAATCTCCAAAATGTAAACCAGATTTTTCCTATCATACGTTAAGAGGATTTAACTATATTGGAAATCTCGTCATTGTGAAAACAGATTTATTAAAACAGTTTGATGGGAAAGAAGTAGATATCTATAGATGTTTATTAGAATTAAGTGATCAGAAGATTGAATGGAAACATATTTCTAAGATTGTGTATGGGGAAGCAGAAGATACATTTAATGTATATCCACTAAAGTCATATATCGATGAACACCATATTCCATGTAAGTTAATGATGCATTCAGATTATGCATATCTTTCTTATCCTGTAAAAGAAGAACCACTTGTATCTATTATTATTCCTACAAAAGATGGTGTAGAGGATTTGAAGAAGTGTATTGATTCTATTTTTGAAAAGAGCACATATCAGAATTTTGAAATTATCATTATTGATAATAATAGTGAAAAAGAAGAAACATTTACATACTTTGAAGAATTACAGGAAAAGCATGACAATGTGCATGTACATGCATTATCCATCCCTTTTAACTTTTCTGTCATTAATAACAAAGCAGTGGAATATAGTCATGGTGAATATGTGGTATTAATGAATAATGATACGGAAGTAATCACAAAAGATTGGCTTGAAAAAATGCTTGGCTACGCACAACAGGAAAACGTTGGCAGTGTGGGTGTGAAACTGTATTATGGTGATGGTTCGATTCAACATGGTGGCATTATCACTGGTAAAGGTGGTGGATTTGCGCATCGCTACTATCGGAAACCTCATGATGAAAAAGGATATATGCATACATTGGATATCCCAAATGATGTTGCCTGTTGTACAGCTGCTTGTTTGATGGTTTCTAAAAAGAAATATTTAGAAATTGGTGGAATGAATGAAGAACTGACAGTCCAATTCAATGATGTGGATTTAGGTTTGAAATTATTGGAACATGGATACTTTAATGTGTTCGTTCCAGATGTTGAATTATATCATTATGAATCAAAGTCTAGAGGCATTGATAAAGATCCTAAGGCAGTAGAAAGATTTATGTCTGAAGTAAACTATGCAAAAGAAAACTATGCAAAATGGCTTGTTCATGATCCTTTCTACAATGATAATTTTGATAAAAACTATGATTATATGCTGATTGTTGGCACAGGAAGTAACTAACTAATGAAAAAAGAAGGATACTATACGTCAGGTCAATTCGCGAAAAAAGCACATGTGACGTTACGTACGATTCGCTGGTATGATAATAAAAACTTATTGAAACCTTCCTTTCGTACTGAAAATGGAACTAGATTATATACAGATGGGGATCTGGCAAAGCTTCAACAGATCCTTCTTTTTAAGTATCTTGGTTTTTCTTTGGATGATATTCGTGAAATGACAATGACATCTACAGATGAAGATTTTTTGCTTGGCTCTCTGGAGATTCAAAAGAAACTTGTTCAGGAAAGAATTTCTGAATTACAAGATATGCACCAGGCGTTGTGCGATGCAACGGATGCCATTGAAAAGCATCAGTCAATGGATCAGATGCTGAACTTGATTCATATGACAAGTGCAGACCAGTCATTAAAGACACAATATCAAGATGCGACGAATGTGTCTGCACGTATTCGCTTGCATAATGAATACTCTACGAATCAACAAGGATGGTTTCCTTGGCTTCTTGAACAAATACAGTTAAAAGAAAATATGAATATTTTAGAAATTGGGTGTGGAAATGGTGCTCTGTGGAAAGAAAATCTTGAAGTTTTGCCACAGAATATTCATATGACGTTATCAGACATTTCAGAAGGTATGTTAAGAGATGCAAAGGATTCGATTGGGAAAGATTCAAGATTTTCTTACAAGCGATTTGATTGTCATAAAATTCCTTTCAAAGAAAACACGTTTGATATTGTGATTGCGAATCACGTATTGTTTTACTTTGATGATATTGATGTTGTCTTAAAAGAATGTAAGAGAGTAATGAAGGATACAGGTGTTTTTGTATGCAGTACATACAGTCAAAGACATATGAAAGAAATCACGGATCTTGTTCAGGAGTTTGATCAGAATATTGTTTTGTCTTCAGATTGTCTATATGAAGTATTTGGCTTAGACAATGGAAAAGAAATCCTATCGAAATATTTTAAAACAGTTGAAATGAAGAAGTATGAGGATGCCATTGAAGTGAATGAAGCAGAGCCACTAATTGCGTATATTATTTCATGTCACGGGAATCAAAATCACATTCTTCTAGATCATTATCGTGAATTCAGGGAATTCGTGGAAGAAAAAACAAAAGATGGATTTCATATCACAAAAGATGTTGGAATATTTATCACAAAAGTATTGTAGAAACGTGCTACAATTATCGTCATGTATAGAAAAATAAAAGATAAGCATAAGCATACACATTCTAGATATGCTTTTAAAAATAGAAATAAAAGAGTTTCACATAATAATGATATTGGGTGTGAAACTTTTTGTGATGAAGCTAAAAGAAATGAAATCGTTGTTTATGAAGATGAAGAATTATTTCAAGGAAAATTGAAAGCATTTATTCAAAAACAGAAACATCTGCATCAAGAAGAAATTGCTTCAAAGGTAACATTGATTCAATCTGTTGAAGAATCAAAAGAACAGATGAAAGAATCTTTCTTGTCAAAAAAAGAAGAGCTAAAACAAATCAAGAAAGATATTAAAGAGCAGAAGAAACAATTAAAACAAGAAAAGAAGGCTTTAAAACAGGCGAAGAAAAAGAATTATGGATTCTGGACGACTGTTTTTGTGATTCTTGTTTGTACAGTTGCGGCATTGTTGTTTTTTAGTGTGCAATGGGTATTCCGTACATGGCCAAATTTGAAAATGGATGAATTAATGTATCAGTTGACTGCACCTACTGAAGGTACGGCATCTGATATGTATTGGGCTTATTTTTACCAGGCTGGTCTTCCTACAATTGTTTGTTTTGTTGTTTTTGTGATTGTTGCGATAACTTTATCCTATGCATCAAAGCAATTTAGAAATAAAGGAAAAGTTGCATTGAGTATTTGTTCTGTGATTTGTATTGGTTTATCTTTAGTTGAAACAAATACGAAACTGGATGCAACTAAGTATTTTGAAAATAAAGGAGAAGGTAGTACTTTCATTGAATCTAACTACGTAGATCCAAAAGATGTCTCGTTAACATTTCCTGAAAAGAAAAGAAATGTGATTGTTCTTTATCTCGAATCCATGGAAATGACATATGCAGATAAAAAAAATGGTGGTGGATTTGATGAGAACTTTATTCCTCAATTAACACAGCTTTCAAACGAAAATGAGAATTTTTCTGGTTCTAATACTGTGTTGAATGGTGCAAGATCTACATCTGGATCGACTTGGACAATGGGAGGACTATTTGCTTCAACTTCAGGATTGCCTCTTATGGTATCAATCGATGGTAATTCTATGGATACGCAAAATTCTTTCTTTAAAAATGCTACTGTACTAGGCGATATTCTTGGCAAAGAAGGGTATCAACAGGTATTTGCTTGTGGATCAGATGCAACGTTTGGTGGAAGAAAGTTGTATTTTACGGAACATGGAAATTATGCAATTCATGATTTGAATTATCGAAAAGAAACAGAAGAGTTGCCAGAAGATTATTATGTATGGTGGGGCTTTGAAGATGAAAAACTCATTGAATATGCGAAAGAAGATTTAACAGAATTAGCTTCTTCTGATCAGCCATTCAACTATACAATGTTGACGGTTGATACACACTTTGAAGATGGATATGTATGTGATTTGTGTCAGGATTTGCATGATGGAAATCAATATGGAAATGTGATTTCTTGTTCAGATAAACAGGTAAGTGAATTCATTTCCTGGATTCAACAACAAGACTGGTATGATAATACAACAATTGTGATTACTGGTGATCATCCAACAATGGACAGTGATTTCTGTGATCCGGTTTCTTCTGATTTTTCAAGAAGAGTGTATACAGCGTATATTAATGCAGATCCTGTAGAAAATCATTCTGAAGGAGAACGCCAATATACAACTTTGGATACTTTCCCTACAACGTTAGCAGCGATGGGTGTTTCTATTGAAGGAAATCGTCTGGGTTTAGGTACAAATGTTTTTTCTGGTGAAGAAACACTGCTTGAAAAAGATGGAATGCAGATGATCAATACAGAGTTTGCAAAGAAATCTGAATTCTTGAATGCATTAGCGGATGTGAATCCGAATGCAGAAGGTATGCGTAATCGAGGATCTGTGGTTGGATTGGATTTCCATGTAGATGAAGTGAATGAAGATACATTGAGTGTTACTTGTGATGATTTATATGGCATCAATGGAACATTGAATAGTCTGGAATTGTTTGTACAAGATAGTGATGGCAATCAAACAAGCAATATCATGAACTATACAGGAGATGGCACATTCAAAGCACAGATCACAGTTCCGAATGGAAATATGGATTCTGTATATATTGGTGTGGATGCACATAGTACAGACAGTGATAAGAATTCTGTGACGGAAAGAATCTTTGAATACAATGGGAATATACGTATGTTTCCAACAAATGATTTGACAAGCTTTTTGAACGAATTAAATGCTTTAGATCGTAATAGATACACAATTCTTATGAATACACAGGGCATTGGTGTAACGAATTTCAGTGAAAATGAGAAAATTCTTTTAGGAAAACTAGGGGCAGGCAATGTTGCGTCAAGTGATGGCAAAGCTGCTTTTGCGGTGATTGATGGAAATGCATCCTATTCTAAAGTATCGGATGACTATCTAAGAGAAGGTGGAACGTTATCTGATGGAACGCCATATGTGATTTCTTCTTCTTCGAACAGTGAACAAGCTTCTTCTGTTTTGCTTGGTGAAAACTATGATGATTATTCTTTACATACGGAAGGAATCAATGTAGTTGTGTGGGATAAAGAAGCACAATCAGTGGTTTGTTCAACATATTATCAACAGATGAATAAGGCGCCATCTTTTGATGGAATTTCAACGAAGACTTCGCTATTAAGCAATGATGTGGAAGTGATTGTGGATAATCCAATGCATTTTGATGATGTTAAACATGTTGTTGCTGTGATGTATGATAGTGAGAAATGTTCTAAAGTTGAAGAAATGACAATGACATTGAATTATGACAATACATATATCGCAACATTCAAAGATGTGAAGAAAGATTTTTCAAATAAATCTATTTATGTCTATGCAGTATATGAAGACGGTTCGCGTGAACTCGTTGAAAAGTTTACGCATGATTCTAAATGAATTATGTGAAATTATGGAAATATTAAATAATACTTGAAGATGACGTAACGTCATCTTTTAATATACTTGTAATAACGGAGGAAACCTAAGATGAAAGGTATTATTCTAGCTGGTGGATCTGGTACAAGACTTTATCCACTCACTCGTGTCACAAGTAAACAATTACTGCCAGTTTATGACAAACCAATGATTTTCTATCCAATTAGCACATTGATGTTGGCTGGCATCAGAGATATCTTAATTATCTCTACACCTCATGATCTCCCTAATTTTGAACAGTTATTAGGTGATGGCAGTGAATTTGGCGTTCACTTTGAATACAAGGTGCAGGAAGTTCCTAATGGACTTGCACAGGCATTTGTATTAGGTGAAGAATTCGTAGGTGATGATACTGCCTGCCTGGTTCTTGGAGATAACATCTTCTATGGCAATCATTTTGGAAGTATGCTGAGAGAAGCAGTAAAGAATGCAGAAGAAAATCATCGTGCAACTGTGTTTGGTAAATATGTAAATGATCCAGAAAGATTTGGTATTGCGGAATTTGATGATGAAGGAAAGGTTATTTCCTTAGAAGAAAAGCCAGTGCATCCAAAGAGTAATTATGCAGTGGTTGGCTTATATTTCTATGACAATCGTGTCATTCAATATGCAAAGGAATTGGAGCCAAGTGCACGTGGTGAATATGAAATCACAGATTTAAACAAGATCTATCTTGAAGAAGGCGACTTGGATCTTCAGGTATTAGGCAGAGGATTCTCCTGGATCGATACAGGAACAATTGAATCTATGGCAGAAGCTACAAACTATGTGAGAAGTATTGAACACATTCAAGGCATTCGTATTTCTGTTCCAGAAGAAATTGCTTTCTACAATCAGTGGATTGATGAAGATCAATTATTAGCGACTGCTGATCTATATGGTAAGAGTCCATATGGTGATTATTTAAGAAACTTGGCAAAGAATAGTATTCAAGGCCCAATTAATAAACAGAAGAAGGAGAAATAAGAAAATGAATATTTTAGTAACAGGTGGTGCAGGATTTATTGGTAGTAACTTTGTATTTCTGGAATTGAAAGAACATCCAGAAGATAAGATTATCTGTGTTGATAAGTTAACATATGCTGGTAACTTAAAGACATTAAAGGATGTTATGGATAATCCTCAGTTTAAATTCTATAAGACAGATATTTGTGATAGAGAAGCAATTGATAAAATCTTCGCTGAAGAAAAACCTGATATCGTTGTTAACTTTGCGGCTGAATCTCATGTAGATAGATCGATTGAAAACCCAGAAGTATTCTTAGAAACAAACATCATTGGTACAAGTGTATTAATGGATGCTTCTAGAAAATATGGTGTTAAGAGATACCACCAGGTATCTACAGATGAAGTGTATGGTGATTTACCTTTAGATAGACCTGATCTATTCTTTACAGAAAAGACACCATTACATACATCTTCTCCATATTCTTCTTCTAAGGCAGGGGCAGATTTATTAGTCAGTGCATATCATAGAACATTTGGTTTACCTATCACAATTTCTAGATGTTCTAATAACTATGGTCCTTATCAGTTCCCTGAAAAGCTGATTCCATTGATGATTGCGAATGCTTTAGCTGATAAGTCATTACCTGTTTATGGTGAAGGTTTAAATGTTCGTGACTGGTTATATGTTGAAGACCATTGTAAAGCAATTGATTTAATTATCCGTAAGGGTACAGTTGGTGAAGTTTACAATATTGGTGGACATAATGAAATGAAGAACATTGATATTGTTAAGATCATCTTGAATGAATTAGGCAAGCCTGAATCTTTGATTACACATGTCACTGACCGTAAGGGACACGATCAAAGATATGCTATTGATCCTGCAAAGATTCATGCAGAACTTGGCTGGTTGCCTGAAACAATGTTTAAGGATGGTATCAAGAAGACAATTCAGTGGTATTTAGATAACAAAGAATGGTGGGAAGATATCATCTCTGGTGACTATCAGAACTACTATGAAGAAATATATGGCAAGAAAGAAGTAATTGAGTAATGAAAGTATTTGTTACAGGTGTATGTGGTCAGCTTGGTCATGATGTCATGAATGAGCTGGCAAAAAGGGGATATGAAGGTGTTGGCTCTGATATTCAGGAAGCTTATGCTGGTGTAGCAGATGGAACTGCAGTAACAACAGCACCTTATGTTTCTTTAGATATTACAGATCAGGCAGCAGTTGAAAAAGTAATTACAGAAATTCATCCAGATGTTATTGTGCATTGTGCAGCGTGGACTGCAGTGGATATGGCTGAAGATGATGACAAGGTTGCAAAAGTTCGTGCAATCAATGCTGGTGGCACACAGAACATTGCAAATGTTGCTAAAGCAATTGATGCGAAGATGGTATATATTTCTACAGACTATGTCTTTGATGGGCAGGGGGAAACGCCTTGGCAGCCTGACTGTAAAGACTATAAGCCTATGAATGTGTATGGTCAGACAAAGCTGGAAGGTGAACTTGCGGTTGCAAATACATTATCTAAGTATTTTATTGTTCGTATTGCATGGGTATTTGGTAAGAATGGCAAGAACTTTATCAAGACAATGTTGAAGGTTGGCAAGAACCATGATGAAGTGAAAGTAGTCAATGATCAGATTGGAACACCAACATATACATTTGATTTAGCTAGATTACTTGTAGATATGATTGAAACAAACAAGTATGGTTACTATCATGCGACAAATGAAGGTGGCTATATTTCCTGGTATGATTTCACAAAGGAAATCTATAAGGTGGCTGGATATTCAACAAAGGTGATTCCAGTAACAACTGAAGAATATGGTTTGAGTAAGGCTGCTAGACCATTTAATTCTAGATTGGATAAATCTAAGCTTGTAGAAAATGGTTTTACACCATTACCTACATGGCAGGATGCTTTAAAGAGATATATTGATGAACTAGATATGGAGAATCTTTAATATGGGACAGATTAGTGTTGAAAAGAATGTTGGTGGAATTGAAGGTTTGTGTGTCATTACACCAGCAGTGCATGGAGATAACAGAGGTTACTTCATGGAAACATATAATGAAAATGATATGAAGGAAGCTGGATTTGATATCAATTTTGTACAGGATAATCAATCTATGTCTGTAAAAGGTGTATTGAGAGGCTTACATTTCCAAAAGCATTTTCCTCAGTGCAAACTTGTTAGAGCAGTGAGAGGTTCTGTATTTGATGTTGCGGTTGATCTTAGAAGTGATTCTAAAACATATGGAAAATGGTATGGTGTTGAATTGACAGCTGAAAACAAGAAACAGTTCTTGATCCCTGAAGGTTTTGCACATGGTTTCTTAGTGTTGAGTGATGAAGCTGAATTCTGTTATAAAGTGAATGATTTTTGGCATGCCAATGATGAAGGTGGCTTGGCTTGGAATGACCCAGAAATTGGTGTTGAATGGCCTCATCTAGAAGGTACTTACCCAGGTAGTGCAGATGCAAGTGGATATCATTTAGAGGATGGTACAGCTTTGAATCTTTCTGATAAGGATCAGAAATGGTTGGGCTTAAAGGATACATTTAAGTTTTAAGGAAGATGTAGTAAAATAATGGTGGCGTAAAATTGCTGCCATTATTTTTATTATGAAAAAATTAATTATTATTCCAGCTTACAATGAGAGCGAAAACATTCTAAATACAGTGAAGTGCATTGAAAAGGATGCACCAGATTTTGATTATGTTGTGATTAATGATTGTTCAAAAGATAATACAGTAGATATTCTTGAGAATAATCATTTGAATTTTGTGAATCTTCCAGTAAATTTAGGAATTGGAGGTGCTGTACAGACAGGTTATCAGTATGCATTAGAAAATGGATATGATGTTGCGGTACAGGTGGATGGTGATGGTCAACATGATCCTAAGTTTTTAGGAGATCTGTTTGAAACACTTGTAAAAGAAAATGCAGATATGGTCATTGGATCTAGATTCATTAAGAATGAAGGATTCCAATCTACTTTTATGAGAAGAGTAGGGATTACATATTTCACAAAATTAATTCATTCCTTAACAGGGAAGACAATTACAGATCCAACTTCAGGGTTCCGTATGTGCACTCGTAGAGTGATTGAATTATTTTCAAAGGATTATCCTAGGGATTATCCGGAACCAGAAAGTATTGTGGCGTTGTTGAAAAGAAAGATGAAAGTGATTGAAGTGCCTGTACAGATGAAAGAGAGACAGGGTGGTGAATCATCAATCAATGCAAGTAAATCTGTATACTATATGATCAAAGTGTCATTGGCAATTTTAATAGAGAATTTAAGGAAGTATAAAGTATGACAGTACAGTTAAGAATCATATTATTTATTTTGATCTTGTTAACTTTTGCTTTATTTGTGAATCAGATCAAACAAAAGAAATTAAAATTACAATATACACTAACTTGGATGATGTTATTGTTGTTTATTTTAATTGTAACTGTATTTCCTGGAATTCTTGGCTTTGTGGCAAATTTGATGGGAATTGCATTGCCAATCAATATGATTTTCTTCTTTGGCTTTATGTTCACCTTAGTGATTATCTATCGATTAACAATGGCAGTTTCAAAACAATCTGAAGAAATTAAATTCTTAACACAAAAAGTTGCATTACTGGAGAAAGAAATCAATGACAAACATAAATAAACAGCCTTTAGTGAGTGTATGTATTCCGGCATATAACAATGCAGATTACATTGATCAGACAATTTCGTGTATTTTGAATCAAACATATAAAAATTTAGAACTTGTTATTTGTGATGATCATTCGAAAGATGATACAGTAGAGGTAATTCGAAAATTTGATGATCCTAGAATCCGTTTAATGATTAATGAAAAGAATCTTGGAATGAGTGGAAACTGGAATCATTGTCTTCAGCAATGCAAAGGTGAATTTATTAAGCTGATTTGTGCAGATGATATGCTTGCTTTGGATGCTGTTGAAAAAGAAGTGAATGCATTAATTGAACATCCAACTGCTTTGCTTGCGGAAAGCGATACACAATTTAGAGACTTGCAAGGAAACACAAAAGGCAGCTATACAAGATATAAAAAATCTGGTTTGGTGAGTGGAAAAGTCATCGCAAGAGCAGGTTTGTTTTCAAGAAACCTGTTTGGCGCGCCATTGAATAATACATTTAGAAAATCCGTATTAGAGCAGGTACCTGGATTTGATCCTCAGTTTAAATATATCCTGGATTATGATTTCTGGGTTAGTATTGCGTGCCTTGGTGACGTGTATATTATTCATGAACCTTTGAATTATTTCCGTTTGAGAAATGATTCAAATACTGGAAAAGTGCTGACAACAGAACAAAAGGCATATGTTGAAGAACATAAGATGTTGCTTAGAAAACATGCATCTGCATTGCATATTTCAAATCTTGATTTTGCATTGAGTGTTTTTATTCGAAAATGCTTGAATCTGGGGTCAAGAATCTATTTGCGATTGTTTATTGGAAAGTAGTAAAGGTTTAACGAATGAATATTTTGTATACATTTAATGATAAATTTGTTCCTCAAGTAGCTGCAGCGATTACTTCTGTATGTGAAAATAACAAAAATGTATTTGAAATCCATTTTTATTTGATGTCTTTAAATGTTTCTGAAGAAAATGAAAGAAAATTGACAGCGTATATTCAGAAATATGGAAGAGAAGTATCATTCATTGAACTGGGTGATATGTCAGAACATTTTGATTTTGAAATCAATACATCTGGATGGAATCCAATTGTATTGGCTAGATTGTTGCTAGATAAACTACTGCCTTCTTCACTAGATAGAATTTTATATCTAGACGGAGATACGATTGTAAGAGGTTCTTTAGAAGAATTGTATCAGACAGAAATGAAAAATCATGCGATTGCGGCTAGTTTGGAACCAACATATGATCATGAACGTAAAGCTTCGATTGGTATGCAAGGGATGCCATATTACAATGCTGGGGTACTTCTGATTGATTTGAATAATTGGAGAAGCCAGAATCTTGGAAAGAAAATTATTTCTTTTTATAAGGAACATGAAGGAAAATTGTTTTCTAATGATCAGGATGCAATCAATGGAACATGCAAAGGACAAATTCTGACTTTGTCTGCTAAGTATAATTATTACAATATATTTGATCAGTATTCATATAAGTTTTTATCTAAGTTATGTGATTATCCATATATTGATAAAGATGTGTTTGAAGATGCTAGAAAGCATCCAGTGATTGTTCATTATCTTGGAGAAGAAAGACCATGGAGAAAAGGGAATCATCATCGATTTAAAGATGATTATGACAATTATTTGAATATGACTCCATGGAAAGGCATGAATTACGAAGATGGATGGAATACATATTTTATGGCATGGGATACATTTAATGTTCTCACAAAGCCATTTCCATCATTGAGATATCATATCATCAATGCATTAATTCCAGCGTTTTTGAATTACAGGGCAAAGAAGGTGAAGAAATGACAGAAGATATCAAAATATATATTGCGACACATAAAAGCTTTACTCCTCCTAAGAATGATATTTATATACCTTTGCAGGTAGGTGCAGAAGGCAAGAAAGACTTAGGCTATTTGAAGGATAATACGGGAGATAATATTTCCAGCATGAATCCGTATTATTGTGAATTGACTGGAATGTATTGGATGTGGAAAAATATATCTGCAGACATTATTGGTCTGGTACATTACCGTAGATATTTTTATGACAAGTATATCTTTAGTGATCCTAAAAAGATTCTGGATAAAAAAACGATTCAGAATATGATGTCTAAGTATGATGTCATTGTCGCACAAAGAGGCTATACATGGTTTAATAAGGTTGGACCTCGCTATGGAAAGTATTTACCTGAAGGAAAAAGTGATATGAGAATCACTGAAAAAGCTGTGAAAACAGTGACTCCTGAATATGCGAATGCTTTTGATACTGTAATGAACAGCAATCACTATTCTCAATTTAATATGATGATCTGCAGAAAAGATGTATTTGATGCGTATTGTGAATGGTTATTTGCGGTATTGAAATATGTGGAAGAACATTTAGAAATACCATTGAGTGAAAGAGAAGCATATAATGCAAGAGTATTTGGCTTTCTTTCAGAGAGATTATTAAATGTATGGCTGGTAAAGCATTCTGAATTGAAAGTGAAGGAGCTGCCAGTCTTAAACACAGAAGAATCTATTGGAAAACAAAAATTGGAATCATGCTTTAAGAAAGTGTTGAAAGGAGTATTGTAAGATGAAGTACGATTATTTAGTAGTTGGATCAGGTTTATTTGGATCTATATTTGCACATGAAGCCAAGAAGGCTGGAAAGAGTGTATTGGTTATTGATAAAAGACCTAATATTGCGGGAAATGTATATACAGAAGATGTAGAAGGTATCCATGTTCATAAGTATGGTGCACATATTTTCCATACAAATAATCAGGAAGTATGGGAATATATTCAGCAGTTTGCAACATTTAACAGATTTACAAATAGTCCTGTTGCAAATTATAAGGGTGAATTATATTCTCTTCCATTTAACATGTTCACATTTAATAAGATGTGGGGTGTCGTAACACCAGAAGAAGCACAGGCTAAAATTGAAGAACAAAAGAAAGCAGCTAATATTACAGAACCAAAGAATCTTGAAGAACAGGCGATTTCTTTAGTTGGTAAAGATATTTATGAAAAGCTGATCAAGGGATATACAGAAAAGCAGTGGGGAAGAGATTGTAAAGATCTTCCATCCTTCATTATTAAAAGACTGCCTGTTCGTTTGACATTTGATAACAACTATTTCAATGCTTTGTATCAAGGTATTCCAATGGGTGGCTATACAAAGATGGTTGCGAATATGCTTGATGGCATTGAAGTGAGATTGAATGAAGACTATCTTGCTAAGAAGGATGAATATGATGCGATGGCAGAAAAAGTCATCTATACAGGTCCAATTGATGCATATTTCAATTATTCACTAGGTAATCTTGAATATCGTTCTGTTAGATTTGAAACAGAGTTATTAGATAAGCCAAACTATCAAGGTAATGCTGCGGTGAATTATACAGATAGGGAAACACCATATACAAGAATCATTGAACATAAATGGTTTGAATTTGGTAAGGATGATCAGGGAAATGATATTCCAAAGACAGTGATTTCCAAGGAATATTCATCTGAATGGAAACCTGGTGATGAGCCATATTATCCAGTGAACGATGAAAAGAATGGTGCACTATACGCAAAGTATAAGGAATTGGCAGAAAAAGAAACAAATGTAGTATTTGGCGGCAGACTTGGCGAATATAAATACTATGATATGGATGCGGTCATTGCTTCTGCATTAGATTGTGTAAAGAGAGAAATTCATTAATCATGAATCAGTGTTATAGAAGTTGAAATAGGAATCATGTTTTGCCTTCTGTAACACTTTTTTTATTGATGATATAATAATCCTGACTTTAGGAGTTGAAGAAAATAAAAATAGCTTTAAAAGGCATAAATAAGCCTTTTTAAGCTATTTTTTGCTTTGCAGCTGATTATCGTATTTTTTACTTCTTATCCTTTATCCTTTGTGGATCTGATAACAGTTCTCAGTTTTGATTTTTTAACAATCTGTGTGTCTGTTCTGAAGCCTGCATTTTCATGCAGTGCATCAGTCAGAGCTGTTCTAGTATAAGATGGAATGTATCCCATTTCACCAATGTTTGTTAGTTTCATCTCTGACAGAGTATTTACAATCTGCGTCACTGTATACTTATTCTTCAGCTGATATTCAAGAATTCTGTATACAAGAAGGGCAATGAAACATGTCAGAAAATGTGCCCTGATCGCCTTCTCTGTCGATACATATACAGGTCTTGATCTGAATTCTGTCTTCATGATGCGGAAGCATTCCTCTATCTGCCATCTTCTTTTGTTTATCGCTATGATCTGTGAAGGATCATCATCAATATCCGTAATGACCGCATAGAATCCGTCATACATTTCTTCATTCGCTATTGCCTCTTCATTCAGTGTGGCTGTGACATTATCTGCCACCTCACTGCTGCCGGTGACATGTATCTCTTCTATGAATCTGGCAGGATCGTTAGGATTCTTTCTGTTTTTTCTGATCTTCCCATCAGAAGTAATCATTTTTTTTGCACGTTCAATCTGTCCTTCTCTGATCTTTCTCTGGTAGTCTCTGTATTTCGGCGAAAATGTAACGATGACTGTTTCTTCCACTGCACCGTTTACAACAGGTATTTCCTTGTAGTAGACAGTATTGAATACTTCCGGATCGGACATGTCAAGATTTCTGAGATCGATGAATCTGTCTGAACCGAGCTTTCTGTACTGCTGAGGATTCAGTGCGGTTTCTCTGTCTTCAGCCTTGAGCTTTTTCAGTGACTGTGTGATTACATAAGATCTGTCACCGATATCATTGAACTGACGGTTTGTTTTTGATCCGAGTCCTGAATCGGAACAGAAAACAAACTTTGAACAGTCAAAGTCACGGATGACTTTCTGTTCGAGAGGCTTCAGGGTTGTCTGTTCATTCTGATTTCCAGGATAGATGTCAAAGGCAAGCGGAAAACCATCTGCATCCATAAACAGACCAAGTCCAACTATAGGAGAAGGACGGTGTTCCTTGCTTTTGCCGTATTTCCTCAGTTCATCTTCCTGCTCGATCTCAAAGAAGAAGTTTGTACAGTCGTAATAGAGTACAGACTGGTTGCGGCTGTGCAGAAAATTTGAATTGCGGTAGAGATCGCTCTGTATGTAGTC
>CAKVBD010000020.1 GCA_934725105.1 uncultured Bulleidia sp.
TAATACCCTTCTCTGTATGAGAAGAGTACATCACAGGGATACCACATCGGAACTACGTATCAGGTGTGGTAGTTCATGCCTTGAATCCATTGTATGTAATTGTTTCTAGTATCTATGCGGGAAAAGATATGAAAGAATTATGGATGTTACCGCTGATCATAGCGTTGTTATTCTTATTAGGAACATGGATGTTTTTTGATCCTGGTGAAATGGCATTTGTTTTCTATGCTGTTGTGTATTTTGTTTTGGGGATGTTAAGCATGCTGATTTCATGGATTGTAAAAAACATGTGAATAAAGTAATATTGCAATGAATTGCTTTGAAGCAAAATTATTTTGTTCTACAATAATAGAGGAATGAAGGAGATTTAGTTTGAATAGTGAAGTAATAGAATTTTCTGGATTGCAGGAAGCAACATATATTTCATTCTGTGGAGTAAATGATGCAAACTTAAAAGTATTGTCTCAATGTTGTGGAAAGAGAATCTCATTCCGTGATGAGAAATTGATGATCCAGGATTGTGATGAAATCACAAAAATGAATATTGCGCGTGTAGCAGCTAAATTATTAGAAAAAGCAGAAAATGGAAAGAATATCAGTGAACAGGATGTAATCTACATTTATCGTTTAGTAACGAGAAATGAAGATATTAATCTTGAAGATATGAACCAGCATGTTGTTGGCAGAACACTTGCAGGAAAAGCAATCATGCCAAAAACAAAAGGACAGCTTGCGTTTGTCAAGGCAATGCAGGAGAAGCCAATTGTATTTGCGATTGGACCTGCAGGTACAGGTAAAACATACTTAGCTGTCATTCAGGCAGTTACTGCTTTGAAAAAAGGAGATGTGAAACGCATTGTATTGACGCGCCCTGCAGTAGAAGCAGGTGAAAACCTTGGATTCCTGCCAGGAGATCTCAAAGAAAAAGTAGATCCATATTTAACACCTTTATATGATGCTTTACGTGTGTGTCTTGGAAATGAAAAGACAGAAGTACTAATTGAAAAAGGAACGATTGAAATCGCTCCACTTGCATATATGAGAGGTAGAACATTAGATGACTGTTATGTCATTCTAGATGAAGCACAAAATACAACAACATCACAGATGAAAATGTTCCTGACGCGTCTTGGATTTAATTCCAAAATGATCATTACTGGTGATATTACACAAATTGATCTTGAACATAAAATCAAGAGTGGTCTAGAAGAAGCAAGTGCAATCTTAAAAGGCATTGATGATATTGCGATTCTGCACTTATCCAGTGATGATGTTGTCAGACATCCGCTTGTTCAAAAAATCATTGAACGCTATGAATCCATCAAAAAAGATTGAGAAATTTCTCAATCTTTTTTAGATAATATCTGGTTGAATTACTTTTGTCTGGCTTGTAACGGAAGATCTTGCAATATTGCAGCAATGATCACCCATACGTTCCAAAGTACCTAGAATATCGCAATAGACACTCTCTGCAATTGGAGAAGTACACGTATGATTACTCATACGTACGAAATGAGCTTCTCTTGCATCATATTCTAATTTATCCATGACATCTTCCATTTCAACGAGTCTGCCATAGGCAATCTGGTTTTTTGTAACAAAGATTTCAATTGTCAGATCAAACATTTCAATGAACTGCTGATACATGTCATTCATGTCTTTCATTGCAAAGTCTGAGAATACATGATCATCAGAGTAAACCATGTTATAGAATTCTCCAAGATTCATCGCAAGATCCCCAAGTCTTTCAAGGTTCTTTGTTGTATCAAGATAGAGACGGTTTTCTAAGATGTCCTGTTCTGTCAAGTTTGGCTGAACAGATAGTTGAATGAGATATTCTGTAATCTTCTTGTCAAACTTATTACACATTGCTTCATTTCTTTTCAGCATTTCAAGATCTTCTTCACTGCCTTTTTCATTCATGAAGACACGTGTCTGATTGACATCTTCTTTTACAACATCACTCATTTTCAAGATTGCCTGCTGTGCCTGAATTAAAGCAAAGGAAGGTAATACGGAAGCAACATTTGTATCTAATTCATCAATATCAACTTCCATGAGTTCTGGTTCTTTGCCAGGAACGATCTTTCTAACAATTGCGACAAGCTGTTTGACAAATGGAACAAAGATCAATGTAGTAACTGTTTTAAATATAATATTTGCCATCGCAATCTGCATCATAGGATTCAGGTTGCCAAAGACGGAAGAAATAAAACTTGTATACGGCACGAGACACGCAAGTCCAATCACACCACCAATCACGTTCATGATCGTATGCATTGCTGCGGTTCTTTTTCCTGCGGTACTTCCACCAATAGAAGCAAGAATACCAGTCATTGTTGTACCGATATTTGCACCAAGCATAAATGGAATGGATGCACCTAAGGAAACAGCTCCAGCATTATATAATTTCTGAATGACACCAATGGTTGCTGCAGAAGACTGCAGAGCCGCTGTAATCAATATACCAGCTAAGAATCCAAGCAGAGGATTACTTGCCATGCTTAATGCAAAATTTGTAAACTGTGGTAATTGTTTCAATTCTGCCAAGGCAGTACCCATTGCATCCATACCATAGAAAATTAATCCAAATCCAAGAATGACGTTTCCATAGTATTTTGTTTTCTGTTTTCCACCAAAGCATATAAACAATGCTCCAAGGAAGACAATATACAATGCATATTTATCCAAGCTGATAGAAATCAAGAATGAAGTAATTGTCGTACCAATATTTGCACCCAGTACTACACCAGCAGCCTGATCCAATGACATCAGTCCAGCACGTACTAGACCAATGACAATTGCTGTGGTTGCAGATGATGACTGCAGTAATATTGTAAGCAACACACCAATGATGATGCCCGAAAATGTACTCGAAGTATATTTGTCGATGTATTCTCTAAGCTTGTCTCCAGCGACAGCTTTTAGACCATCTCCCATAAAGGTTATGCCGAACATAAATAAGCCAAATCCGCCCAAGATCATGTTCCAGCTGATCGATCCTAAAGTCATATTCCCTCCTGACGATATGAAACATATTAATTTTACCAAAACTTTATCATCTTCCAACATAAAATTTACATTTTGTTGCAATTTCACAATGAACAATTTACATGTATAATATTTGCTAGAGGTAGCTTGTCATGGAAATTACATTAATGAATCGAACAAACCAGGATGTTAGTGTATATGCATCTTTGTTTCAGAAAATAGCAAAAAGCGCAGAAAAAATATTAGATTTACCAGAAGATTATGAATTATCTGTAACGTTTGTACGTTCCCAGACAATTCATAAAATCAATCGAGATTATAGAAATGTTGATCGTCCTACGGATGTGATTTCATTTGCCATTCGTGATGATGAAGATGATTTCATCAGTGAAGAAGAAAAAGATCTCGGTGATATTTTTATTAATATCAATTACTGCAAGAAGCAGGCAAAAGAATATGGTCATTCCTATGATAGAGAAATGGGATTCTTATTTACACATGGAATGCTGCATTGTTTAGGCTATGATCATATGTGTGAAGAAGATGAAAAAGTAATGTTTGCTTTACAAGATCAGATTTTAGATCCGATCATTTCTAGAAAGTGAGTTGAAAACGTGAAGAGTGGATTTGTTGGATTAGCAGGAAGACCAAATGCGGGAAAAAGTACATTGATCAATGCTTTAGTTGGAGAGAAGGTAGCAATTGTATCTTCAAAGCCACAGACAACAAGAAGTGAGATCAGAGGAATTTTAACAAGAGAAGATTG
Source organism: uncultured Bulleidia sp. (assembly GCA_934725105.1). Classification (GTDB taxonomy): domain Bacteria; phylum Bacillota_I; class Bacilli_A; order Erysipelotrichales; family Erysipelotrichaceae; genus Bulleidia. The sequence goes on from CAKVBD010000020.1 coordinate 3,758, forward strand.
TCAGATTATTTTTACAGATACACCTGGCATTCATAAGCCAACACAGCGTCTGGATACAAGAATGAATAAAGAGGCATTTGATGTTATTCAGGGTGTAGATGTGATTTATTTAGTTGTGGATGGTTCTGTTCCTTTTGGAAAAGGAGATGAATTTGTTTTAGAAGCAGTGAAAAATGCAGGACTTCCTGTTTTCCTGATTCTTAATAAAATTGACAAGATGGATGATAGAGACATTATGAAAAATTTAGTGTCCTGGCAAAAGAGATACGAATTTGCAGAATTCTTCCCAATGAGTGCGAAGTATAATCGTTCATTTCAGGATTTGATCAACACAACGAAGAAGTATTTACCAGAAGGCGGATTATTGTATCCTGAAGAAATTGTATCTGATGGTGCAGAAAACTTTAGAATTGCGGAAATGATCCGTGAAAAGATTTTAGATTTTACACGCGAAGAAATTCCACATTGTGCAGCAGTTAAGATCGACAATAAAGAATTCAGAAAAGATGCCTGCTATATTCAGGCGACGATTCTTGTAGAAAAAGATTCTCAAAAACCAATTATGATTGGCAAGCAAGGAAAAATGATGAAGAGAATTGGTGTTGAAGCTAGAAAAGATATTGAAAAGCTTCTTGGAAGAAAAGTTTATCTTGAATTGTTTGTGCGTGTAGAAGATGAATGGAGAAACCATGATCATCTCATCAGTGAGTATGGTTATGGTGGCGCAGGAAAAGATGAATGATGTTCTTCATGGATTCATTCTAAAGCAAATTGATTATAAAGATGCGAGTGTGATTCTGACTTTTCTTTCAGAAGAATATGGAAAGATTTCTCTTGTCGCTAGTGGTGTAAGAAAAGCATCTAGTAAAAATGCAGGCAGAGTCATTCCATATACAAAAGCACAATGTTTGATTGACTATCAAGATGGCAGAACAATGTATACATTAAAAAATGTATCAACCATTAAGACATACAAAAATATGCATATGGATCTAGAAAGATCGACAGCGAGTGCAATCATTGCCGAAATTGCTGATAAATTTGTAATGAATGGCGAAGAGAGTGAATATTACAAGGATGTGTATGCATGTATTGATCAATGTTATGCATATCTAGAAACAGGTGGAGATGTATTGACGATTCTTACTCTGTTCTGCAGTGATATCATGAAGTATTTTGGTATTGCGGCAGATGTAGATGAGTGTGTGCATTGTGGAAGCAGACTTGTTTCAGCTCTTTCCATTAAAGAAGGCGGCTTTCTTTGTAAAAGCTGTGCTGCACTGCTTCATGTTCCATGCACAGATTTATCAGATTTGAAAAGATTCCGTTTGTTGAGTAAAGCATCGATCAAAAACTATGATGTGATTATAAAATCATGCCATGTTTCTTACCGTGATTTGAAAACGTTTATAGAAATGATTACGGTTCATACAGGTGTTAAAATTACATCTTTTGGCTTATTCGAAAGGCTTTTTGCGATTGAATAAGCCTTTTATTAGTGCTATATTATTGTAGAATATGTGAAAATAGGGGAGGACTGTCACTATTATGGAAAAAACATTCGATAAAATCGTATCCCATGCTAAAACAACTGGCTTCGTATTTCAGGGCTCTGAAATTTATGGCGGCTTAAGTAATACATGGGATTTTGGTCCGTACGGCGTTGCATTAAAGGACAATATTAAAAAAGCCTGGCAGAAGAAGTTCATTCAGGAAGATCCTAACAACGTAGAAATTCAGGCTGCTATTTTAATGAATCCAAAGGTTTGGGAAGCAAGTGGACATTTAAAAGGTTTCTCAGATCCTTTAATGGACTGCAAACAGTGTAAAACAAGACACAGAGCTGATCAGTTGATTGAAAACTGGAGCGAAGGAAAAGTTAGCTGTGAAGGCTGGTCTAATGAAAAAATGGAACAGTTCATTCATGACAATAACATTCCATGTCCTGACTGTGGTGGACACGACTTTACACCAATTCGTCAGTTTAACTTAATGTTTAAGACATTCCAGGGTACTTTGGAAGATGCTAAAAATACAATCTATCTAAGACCTGAAACAGCACAAGGTATGTTTGTTCAGTTTAAGAATGTGCAGCGTGCATATAGAAAGAAGCTTCCATTTGGTATTGGCCAGATTGGTAAGTCATTCAGAAATGAAATCACTCCAGGTAACTTCATTTTCAGAACGCGTGAATTTGAACAGATGGAAATGGAATTCTTCTGTGAACCTGGAACAGATATGAGAGAAGATGGAAGCGGCTGGTTCAGCTACTGGAGACAGTTCTGCATGGATTGGATCCTCTCTCTTGGCGGAAACAAGGAAAACCTGCGTTTCAGAGACCATGAAAAGGAAGAATTATCTTTCTATTCTAAGGGTACTACTGATATTGAATATAAATTCCCATGGGGATGGGGAGAACTATGGGGTATCGCAGATCGTACAAACTACGATTTGACACAGCATCAGAATACTTCTGGAAAGGATCTTACATATCTTGATCCAACAACAAATGAAAAGTTCCTTCCATATGTTGTTGAACCAGCAGTAGGTGTTGAACGTTTATTCTTCATGTTCTTTACAGATGCATATGATGAAGAAACATTAGAAAACGGCGATACAAGAATTGTAATGCATTTCCATCCAGTACTTGCACCTATTAAGGCTGCTGTTCTTCCATTAAAGAAGAAGGCACATTCTGAAAAGGCACAGGAAATCTATAAGTCCTTATCTTATGATTTCGCAGTTGCTTATGATGATGCTGGAAGTATTGGCAAGAGATATAGAAGAATGGACGAAGTTGGTACACCATACTGTATTACAGTTGATGATCAGACATTAGAAGACGGCACAGTCACAATTAGAAATCGTGACACAATGGAACAGGAAAGATTGTCTATTGAAGAAGTAAGATCTAAGATCTTAGGCGAAATCCGTTTCTAAGGAAAGGATATTGATGGCGAGGATTGAACAAGAAGAAATTGACGCATTAAGAAATCAAGCAGATATTGTTAATGTGATTTCACATTACATTCCTGTTCAAAGAAGTGGAAAGGGCTATAAAGCAATTTGTCCTTTTCATAATGACCATAATCCTTCTATGTCAATTTCGCCTGAAAGACAAATCTATAAATGCTTTGTTTGTGGAAATGGTGGAAATGTATTCACATTCGTTCAAAACTTTGAAAAAGTATCGTTTGTTGAGGCAGTTGAAAAAGTTGCTGAACTGACGGGATTCCACCTTTCTTCAAAACCAGCAATCAGTAAAGTTGAAGTTGATCCTCATAAAAAAACGTTGTATGACGTTTTGAATGAGACAATTAACTATACGATGTATCAATTAGATACAAGTGTTGCGCTTCACGCAAAAGAATATCTTGAAAAAAGAGGCATTGATGCTGAAGTGAGAAAAGAATTTCAGATTGGATATGATCCAGATCGTACTTCAGTGACAAAGTTTCTGATGGCAAAAGGATTTGAAGAAAAAGATCTTGTTTCTTCTAATGTATCCAGAGTCAATGAAAATGGCCTGTTTGATGTATATGCGGAAAGAATCACGTTTCCAATTCATGATATGAATGGAAATCCAATTGGTTTTTCAGCGCGTACAATGGATCCAAACAATCCTAGCAAATACATCAATACAAACCAGACAGATATCTTTACAAAGGGTGATATTGTTTATAATCTGCATCGTGCTAAAAATGAAGCACGCAGAAATAAATGTATTTATTTGTGTGAAGGTGTTACGGATGTCATTGCTTTTTATAAGGCTGGTATAAAAAATGCGGTTTGTACATTAGGTACCGCATGTACGCAGCATCAATTATCATTATTGAAAAGATGCAGTACAAGACTCATCTTTTGTTATGATGGTGACCATGCAGGTCAATCAGCTACCTATAAAGCATGTAAGCTTGCTTTATCTTTAGGTGCACAGGTTGGAATTGTATTAAACAAGACAGGAAAAGATCCTGATGAAATCATACGCATGTATGGAAACGAAGGATTGATCAATCTTGTAAAAACACCGATTACATGGGTTGAGTTTCTTTATAACTATTTAGTTGAAAATACAAATTTAAATAGTTATTCAGAAAAAAAAGAATTGATTCAAAAAGCAAAAGAAGATATTCAAACATTAACGGATCCAACAGATCGTTCTTACTTTATTGAAAAAATTCAGGAAGTAACGAAACTGCATACTGATTTTGATGTCAATGTACCTGTTACAAAGAGTGTCACACCTTCAATTCGTCTTGTTGTACCAGATGGAACAAAAGATGCAGAAGAAATGATATTAAGCATGATGTTGAAATCCTATCAGGCAACACAGATATTTGAAAATGATCTTGGGTATTTAATTGAAGATACATATTCGAAACTAGCATTAACGATATTAGATATTTCTCGCGAGAGAGGAAAATGTGATATTCAAGTGCTGATTGATGCATCAAATGATCAAGCCAGCAGAGATCTAGTTACAAAGCTTGTAACAAGAGATGATTATGATCAGGCATTTGATGAAGAAAAGATGAAAGGTGCTGTGCGTAAAATCAAGATGGCAGTGCTGTCAATGCAGTCTGCACAACTCAAAGAACAGATCAATCACGCACTGAATGGAGAAAGTTTAAGCTTGTTAATCAATAAATATAACGAATGTCTAAAAGAACAGAGGAGATTATTAAATGAAGAAAACCAAAACAGCAGCAACGAGTGAAAATGAAGAAGAAACAACACAGACAAAAAAGGCCTCTGTAAAGAAGACAGATGCTAAAAAAACGAAAAAAGAAGAAAAGAAAATCGAAGGTACAAAGGGCAAAGGCGGCAATTCTCAAGTCAAGACACTGGATGAATTGAAAGAAGATTATAAAAAGATCTATGCTGAAGAAGGAATCATCTACCAGAAAGATATCATGGCTTCTTTAGAAAAGCTGGATATGAATGATGATGATCTTGATGGCTTATGGGACTGGTTCAGAAATGAAAATATCGATATCTCTGAAGATGAAGATATCCAGGATGAACTGGAAGCAGATTTACTTGATGATGAATCTGATGATGTTGATGATGACGATGATGAACATCCAAAGGCTGATGTAGATATTCGTACAATTGATCAGATTTCTCGTGCAGTCATGCATGGAAATGCACAGGTTCAATTGAATGATCCAGTAAAAATGTATCTGAAGGAAATTGGTAGAGTTCCTCTATTAAAACCTGAAGATGAGCCAGAAATTGCAAAGAGAATTGAAGAAGGTGATGAAGAAGCAAGAAATATCTTGATTACTTCTAACCTCAGACTTGTTGTATCTATTGCTAAAAAATATGTTGGTAGAGGCATGCTTTTCTTGGATTTGATCCAGGAAGGTAATATGGGTCTTGTCAAGGCAGTTGAAAAGTTTGACTATACAAAGGGATTTAAATTCTCTACATACGCTACATGGTGGATCAGACAGGCAATTACACGTGCCATTGCTGATCAGGCACGTACAATTCGTATTCCTGTTCATATGGTTGAAACAATCAACAAATTAACACGTATTCAGCGTCAGTTAGTTCAGGAATTGGGACGTGATCCAACAGCAGAAGAAATTGCTGCGAAGATGGATGGTATTTCTGCAGAAAAGGTGAGAGAAATTCAGAAGATTGCCTTAGAACCTGTTTCTTTGGAAACACCAATTGGTGAAGAAGATGATTCTCATTTAGGTGACTTCATTGAAGATAAGGATGCAATGAGTCCTGATCAGTATGCAAGTAACCAGCTGTTAAAAGATGAAATCAATGCAGTTCTTTCTGGTTTGACAGAAAGAGAAGAAAAAGTACTTCGTCTGCGTTTTGGTTTATATGATGGACGTACTAGAACACTGGAAGAAGTTGGTAAAGAATTTAACGTTACACGTGAACGTATTCGTCAGATCGAAGCAAAAGCTTTGCGTAAGTTAAAACATCCAACAAGAAGCAAGAGATTAAAGGATTTCTTTGATAAATAATGGCAAATATCCGTATTGAAACAATCGCGGATATGGTAAAAGAGGGCATGGTCGTAGCAGATATTGGTACAGACCATGCTCTCTTACCTATTCTGCTTGTACAAAATAACAAATCTCATAAAGTATATGCTTGTGATATTGCAGAAGGACCTTTAGCTTCCGCAAAGGCAAATATTGAAAAGCATCACTATTCCTCTTTGATCCAAACGATTTTATCCAATGGGTTTGAACATGTTCCTGATGATACTGAAGTCGCAGTCATAGCGGGAATGGGATATTTAACTGCTTGTGGTATTCTGGATAAAGCAATGCATCGCTTGCCTTCTTTCAGACAGATCATTCTAGAAATCAATCGTGATCCAGATGAAATGAGAAAATGGATTTCTTCTCATCATTTCACAATTGTTGAAGAAAGATATGTTCATGAAAGAAATCATGATTATGTCATTATGAGTTTTACATGTGAATATCATCCTTCCTATACAGAAGAAGAAATTTTGTTAGGACCTGTATTGATGCAGAAAAAAGAAGATGATTATATTGCATATTGTCAAAAACAATATGAAAAATATAAAACAATTCTTGAAAAATCTTCTGGAAGATCGGATGCTTCCATACAAAAAAAATTCCTCATCCTCGAGGAATTCTTAAAACAATGAAAAAAAGACTTCGATGTGAAGTCTTTTTTTATGCAATTCATTAAGCGATTGAATTCACTGCCTTAGCGAGTCTAGACTTCTGACGAGCTACGTAGTTCTTCTTCTTAATAGAAGATACGATTGCCTTATCAAGAGCCTTGTTAGCAACGTTATATGCCTTAACAGCTTCTTCCTTGTTTCCTGCTTCTACAGCAACAAGAACCTTCTTAATAGCTGTCTTGAGTTCACTCTTCTGACCAGCTTTGGCATTCTGTCTCTTAAGGTTAGTCAATGCACGTTTCTTCTGTGACTTGATATTTGCCATGAGAACACCTCCATCCTTCTTTTAGCAGAAGTGATTATAACAAATCAAGTATAAAAATGCAATGAAATAGTTATCCGTTTACTGTATAATTATACGACAGTAGGAGGTACCTATGAACAAGACTAGAATTATATTTTTTGGAACGCCAGAATTTGCGGTCTCCATTTTACAGACATTAATAGATTTAAATTGTAATGTTGTTGCGTGTGTTTCCCAGCCAGATCGTCCCGTTGGAAGAAAACATGTGATCACACCAACACCAGTGCATGCATTATGTATTGAACATAATATCCCATGTATTCAGCCAGAAAAACTATCAAAAGAAGTTGATGCCGTATTTGCATATGAACCAGAACTCATTATTACATGTGCATATGGTCAGTTTGTACCAAGTACGATTTTGAACTATCCAAAATATGGCTGTATAAATATTCATCCTTCTTTACTTCCAAAGTTTAGAGGTGGTGCACCAATTCATCATGCAATCATGGCATCTGAAACAAAGACAGGTGTTTCTTTGATGCAGATGATTCAAAGAATGGATGCAGGTAAGGTATATGCCCAGGTGGAACTTCCAATTGAGGAAGATGAAACACAACAGGAATTATCTGTTCGCTTGAACCATGCAGCATGTCAATTGTTAAAAGACAATCTGCAAGATTATATTGATGGAAAGCTTCCTGGTGTTGAACAAGATGAATCAAAAGTGACCATTGGGAATAACATCACAAAAGAAGAGGAAGAAGTACATTTTGCCTCTGAAGATATTCATCAGATCTATGACCATATTCGTGCCTTGATTGACTGGCCAATTGCATATGGTGTATTAGATGGGAAACGTATTAAATTTCATAAAGTGCGTAAGCAGGTTTGTGAAGTGACACAAAAAGCAGGAGAAGTTATTGGTTTTAAAGATCATGCACTCGAAGTTGCATGTACTGGCGGTATCTTAAAGATTTATGAGCTGCAGATGGAAGGCAAGAAGAAAATGGATGCAGATGCATTTAAAAATGGCTATGCAAGCGAAGTCACTGGAAAGGTATTTGAATAAAGATGGATCAAAAACACATTCGAAATTTTTGTATTATTGCCCATATTGATCATGGCAAATCAACACTTGCTGACCGTATTCTTGAAATGACAGATACTGTTCAGCAGCGTGATATGAAAGCACAGCTGCTTGATGACATGGATCTTGAAAGAGAAAGAGGAATTACAATCAAGCTGAATGCGGTACAGCTTTCCTATACCGCAAAAAATGGAGAAGAATATCTCTTCAATCTGATTGACACGCCAGGTCACGTAGACTTTTCCTATGAAGTATCTAGATCTCTTGCCGCATGTGAAGGTGCAATCTTAGTTGTAGATGCAACACAAGGGGTACAGGCACAGACACTAGCCAATACATATCTTGCTTTAGACAATGATCTGGAAATTATTCCAGTCATCAATAAAGTTGACATGAATAATGCACAGCCTGAAGTTACAAAAGAAGAAATTGAAAATATCATTGGTTTAGACTGCAGTGATGCACCATTGATTTCCGCAAGAAGTGGTCTCAATGTAGATCAGGTACTAGAGCAGATCGTAGAAAAGATTCCTTGTCCAAGTGGAGATAAAGATGCACCTTTACAAGCTCTTGTATTTGATTCCTTCTATGATCCATATCGTGGTGTCATTGCTTTGGTTAGAATTCGTGAAGGAGAACTTAAAGTTGGTGATAAGATCCGCTTTATGGAAACAGGTGCAGAATATGAAGTTCTAGAAGCTGGTATTCGAAATCCAAAAGAAGTCAAAGTTAATAAACTGATCAATGGTGACGTTGGATGGTTTGCCGCAAGTATGAAAGATATTCATGAAGTACTTGTAGGTGATACGGTTACAAGTGCAGATCGTCCTTGTGAAAAGCCATTGGAAGGATATCGTAAAATGAACCCAATGGTATATTGTGGATTGTATCCAAGTGATGCCGCAAAATATCAGGATCTGCACGATGCATTAGACAAGCTGCAGTTGAATGATGCTTCTTTACAATATGAACCAGAAACATCACAGGCACTTGGATTTGGATTCAGATGTGGATTTTTAGGTCTTCTGCATATGGATGTCATCCAGGAAAGACTGGAAAGAGAATATAATCTTGACTTGATTGCGACAGCGCCATCTGTTATCTATCATGTATATCTTTCTGATGGAACAATGATTGAAATTGATAACCCGGCAAAAATGCCAGATGCTTCTTCAATTGATCATGTAGAAGAACCATATGTTAAAGCATCCATCATGGTACCAGATCAATTCATTGGTGCAGTTATGGAACTATGCCAGGGAAAAAGAGGAATCTATCAGACAATGGAAGTCATTGATGCGGGTAGAAATACAATTATCTATGAAATGCCATTATCTGAAATCATCTTTGATTTCTTTGATCGTTTGAAATCCAGTTCTAAGGGATATGCTTCTTTGGACTATGAATTGATTGGCTATCGTAAAGATGATCTTGTAAGAATGGATATTCTTTTGAATGGGGAAGCGGTCGACGCATTGTCTGTCATTATTCACCGTTCTGAAAGCTATCGCAGAGGTAGTGAAATTACTTCTAAATTAAAGGATCTGATTCCTAAGCAGCAGTTTGAAATTCCAGTACAGGCTGCTTTAGGTGGAAAAATCATTGCACGTACAAATATTAAATCTTTACGTAAAAACGTATTGGCAAAGTGTTATGGCGGTGATATTTCTAGAAAGAAGAAATTGTTAGAGAAGCAGAAAGAAGGTAAGAAACGTATGAAGGCAGTTGGTTCTGTAGTTATTCCACAGGAAGCTTTCATGGCAGTTCTATCTATGGATGATGACAACAGCTAATTATTTATATGTTCATATTCCATTCTGTAAAACGATTTGCTACTATTGTGATTTTGTTCATCGTGTATATCATGAAGATATCGCTGATGCATATCTTGTATCGTTGCAGAAAGAAATCGAAAGCAAACAGATTTCTAGTTTAAAGACGATTTATATTGGTGGAGGTACGCCAACAAGTCTCAATGAAAGACAACTGGATACATTACTTTCACTTTTTGATGCATATGTATGTGAAGTTGAAGAATATACGATTGAAATCAATCCAGAAACGTTAACAGAAGAAAAGATACAGATTTTAAAGAAGCATGGAGTAAATCGTGTTTCGATTGGACTGCAGACAACAGAAGATAGACTGTTAAAGCTGATGAATCGTCATCATACATTTTCAAACGTGCAGTCTGTTGTGTCTTTATTAAGGCAATATGGAATTAATAACATTTCATTAGACATTATGTATTCTTTACCATTTCAAACAATGGAATCTCTAAAGAAGAGTGTCAATGATGCATTATCTTTGCATCCAACACATTTATCACTCTACTCTTTAACAATTGAAGAAAATACGGTCTTTGAAAGAAAAGGATATGATCATCTAGATGAAGATACAGAAGCAGATATGTATGAATGGATCGTACAGAAACTGAATGCTTCTTGTTATCATCAATATGAAGTATCAAATTTTGCATTGGAAGGATATGAATCACAACATAATCAGGCATATTGGAGATATGAAGATTTTTATGGATGTGGTGCTGGTGCAAGTGGAAAAGAAAATCATATCCGATATGAAAAAAGTAAAGATATCAGACAATATATACAAGATCCATTTCAGCAGGAAGAAATTCTCTTAGATAAAAAAGATGAAATGTTTGAAAATATTATGATGTCTTTAAGAATGAAACAAGGAATGGATATTCATACATTTGATGAGCGTTTCCAGACATCATTTATTGATGTTTACGGAGAAAAGATCAAACCTTTGATGCAAAGAGGTCTTGTTGAAATTGTAAATGGATATTTTCGTTGCAGCGAACAAGGGTTTGAAATTATGAATTCAATTCTTGTAGAGCTGATGTAGGAGAAATTATGGCAGGCGGATTAAAAAAATCAAATATTAAGAAAAAGAGTCAAAGAGCAGAAGTCATGGCTGAAGAAAGACGCATAGAACAAGAAAAAGAACAGGCCAAGAAAGATGCAGCAATCAGAAAGAAAAAGAATTATAACAAGAATGCAATTGATACAATGTTCCCATTGTATGGATTGATTGGTGCATTTTTATCAGTCTTGTTTAACCAGATCGGTATCTTTTCTCTTGTTGCATTAGTGCTTGGATTTTTAGGCATGAAAAGAAATGCAGATAAAAAAGACAAGTTCTTTTACATCGCAATTGCGGATATTGTTGTGGGATTGATTACTGCAGTATTATTTGTCTTATTTATTACGGGTGTAATTCATCAATAAGCCTTGCACATCGATTCGATTAGTGATATAGTATCAAAGCTTTTAGGACTGGGAATACCGTTCCTCTAGCGATATGCTCGGTGTAAAAGTTATCAGAAAGAAAGAGGAAAATAAAAATGTTATCAAACGAAAAGAAAGCTGAAATCGTAAAGAACTTTGGCCGTAAGGAAGGCGATACAGGTTCTACAGAAGTACAGGTTGCTTTATTAACAGAACAGATCAACGTTCTTACAGAGCACATGAAGGCTAACAAGAAGGACTATTCTTCTAACCGTGGTCTATTAAAGATGGTTGGACGTAGAAGAAGTCTATTAGCTCACTTAAAGAGCAAGGATGTTAACCGTTACAGAGATCTTGTTCAGAAGTTAGGCTTAAGAAAGTAATACATTTCAAGCAAAATGACACTAGCATAAAGCTAGTGTTTTTTTTATAATACAAGTAAGGTAAAAGAGATGAGTTATATTGAATTTCGTGATGTAAAAAAGACATATCATGTCGGTGAAGTAGATATTCATGCATTGGCAGGTGCTTCCTTTCAAGTTGAAAAAGGGGAGTTTATTGTTGTTGCGGGTGCTTCTGGTGCTGGAAAAAGTACAATATTAAATATTTTAGGTGGAATGGATACCTGTACAAGTGGTGAAATTCTAGTAGATGGAAAAAGAATTGATTCTTTGAATGAAAGACAGCTGACAGATTATCGTCGATTTGATATTGGATTTGTGTTCCAGTTCTATAATCTGGTACAGAATTTAACTGCGTTAGAAAACGTCGAATTGGCAACAGAAATTTGCAAGAATCCGCTAGATCCTAATGAAATTTTAGATAAAGTTGGACTGCAGGATCGAAAAAACAATTTTCCTTCACAGTTATCTGGCGGGGAACAGCAAAGAGTTGCAATTGCACGTGCACTGGCAAAAAATCCAAAGCTTTTATTGTGTGATGAACCAACAGGTGCCTTGGATTATGTGACTGGCAAACAGATTTTAAAGCTTTTGCAGGAAACTTGTCGAAAGCAGAATATGACAGTGATTGTAATTACACACAATCTTGCGATTACTCCAATGGGAGATCGTGTACTTAGAGTTAAGAATGGGTTGATTGTATCTGATACAGTCAATGAACATCCACAGGATATTGAAACAATCGAATGGTAAAAATATACGAAACGCAAAAAAAGGATATCGTTAGACTGATCCAGAATACGAAAGGAAGATTCTTTTCACTTGTGGCAATTATCATTATTGGTGTTGCCTTTTTCGTCGGTGTATCAGGCAGTTCATATATCATGGGAAAAAATGTGGATGCCTATACTGATGATACAAATTTAAAAGATATTACAATTTATTCAAATTATGGCTTTGATGATGAAGATGTAGATGCAATATCACAAATGAGTAAAGTTGATAAAGCAGAAGGCAGCAAGTTTGTTGATGTACTGGCAAGCAACTCTCGTATGTCAAAAGTTACAAGAGTACATTCCTATGATGCAAATAATGAAATCAATCAGTTTGTATTAAAAGAAGGACGTCTTCCACAAAATAAAAATGAAGTTGTATGTGAAAGTGGAACAGAGATGGCTGATCTTTTTGAGATTGGAGATGAAATTTCATTATCACGTCCTGAACATGACTTGTCCGACTTTTTAAGCGTTGAAAAAGTAAAAGTTGTTGGTCTAGTTGATACACCTTTATATATCAATGAAACAAAAGAAACTTCAACATTATCAAATCAATATATTGCGACATATATGTATATTCCTTCTGATGCATTTTCTATGGATTATTTCACAGAAATCAATGTATTAACAAAACAAGGAAAGAGCTTGTATGCTTTTTCTGATGCATACAAAGATTATTGTGCAGAAGTAAAGGAAGATATCCAGGATCTAGGGATTGTTCAAAGTAAGCATAGAAGAGATACGATCATAGAACAGGCAAAGGAAAAATACCAGGAAGGGTATGAAGAATATAAAGATGCATTAAGAGAATTCAATGATGGCATCAAAGATGGAGAAAAACAATTAGAAGATGCGGAAGATGAACTGACAAGCGGAAAAGAACAGCTTGCTTCAGGAAAACAGACACTGATAGATTCTCAAAATACATTAAATGAACAAATCAGTTTGAATCAGGCAACACTCGATGAAAAACAAAACGAATTAAACCAGGCAAAAGCACAGCTGGAAGATGGCAAGAAGCAATTAGATGAACATGCAGATGAAATCAGTCAGGCAAAAAATCTGGTAAATATTTATGATACGTTAGGTTCTATCAAATCTCGTCTTCCTGAAGAAGACAAGGATCTCAGTGATGATCCACAATATCAGGAATTACTGGAACAGTTAAAGAAATTCAGTGAATTCCTTCCACCAGACAGTAATTTAAATGATGGAAAGATTCTTGTTTCTACTGTTGCATCTATGATTGATAAAGCGCAGGCAAAAATCATTGAAGAGGCTGGCATGTCAATCGATGAAATTCGCGCAAAGATCAAAGAATATGATGATGGCTTAGCACAATATGAACAAGGCATGGCACAAGTTATTTCTGGACAGTCACAGCTGGATGCTGCCTATCAGCAATTAGAAGCAACACGTTCTTCTTCCCAGTCACAAATTGATTCAGGATGGGCGGAAATCAAAAACAATACATCTAAAATCAACGAAGGAGAAACTTCTTTAGAAGAAGGAAAACAGACACTGGAAGAACAAAGACAAACTGGTCAGCAGAAGTTAAATGAAGCAAAAGAAAAGCTTGATAAGGCTAAACAGGATATTGAAGATCTAGAAAAGGCTAAATGGACTGTTTTAGATCGTACACAGCATTATGGTATGGAAACATATTCTGGAACTGTGGATCAGATGGCCGCAATTGGTAATATTTTCCCAGTCTTCTTTTTCCTTGTTTCTGCTTTAGTTTGTCTTACAACAATGACGCGAATGATTGATGAAGAAAGAGGACAGATTGGAATATTAAGAGCACTTGGCTATACACAGTTTCAATGTGCATTTAAATATTTATTTTATGCATTTAGTGCAACTTTGATTGGGTGCATGATTGGTTCTGTCATTGGTACATTAACATTTCCAAAAATCATCTATGAATCATGGAAAATGCTTTATATAGAACCAGACATGCATCTATATATTCCTTTCCATTTGATTGTTATCGCAACGATTTCATTTCTTATTGTCATGTGTTTTACAACATACTATGTATGTCATCAATCCATGAAAGAAGTACCATCACAATTGTTGCGTCCAGCTTCTCCAAAGCTAGGAAAATCAACATTCATTGAACGTATTGGTTTTATCTGGAATCATTTATCATTTACGTGGAAAGTAACTGTTAGAAACCTATTACGCTATAAGCGTCGTTTGATTATGACAGTGATTGGTGTTGGTGGATGTTCTGCTTTGATGGTCATTGGATTTGGGATTCGTGATTCTATCAATCAGATGGTAAAACTACAGTTTACAGATATTACACACTATGATGGTTCGGCTAAAATCAATGCGGAAATATCAAGTGAAGACAAAAACGCACTGATTGAAACAGTGAATACTGATAAAGGAGTAGCAAGCAATCTGACAGCAGTATCTTATACAGGGATTGTTACATTTAATGATGAAGATGAAACGGTACTGACACAGGTATTTGAAAACAATGCAGAAATTGAACAGCTGTATACGTTACGTACAAGAAAAGGACATCAGCCAATTCCATTAACAGATGAAGGTATTATTATTTCTGAAAAGCTGTCTGAAGATCTAAATATTCACGTTGGTGATGCGGTTACAATCGAAAGTAAAAAGGGTGTCAGAAAAAAAGTACAGGTTAGTGGAATCTGTGAAATGTATATCCAGCATTATGCATTTATTTCTAAACCATTGTATGAAAAACTGTTTGATACAACATTAGAAGATGACACAATGTTTATTACATGTTCTACGGATGATTCTACGCAGCTGCAGAAGATGCTCGCAAATGATTCACATATTGATTCCATTAGTTTCTATGATGTCACTTTAGAGAATTTTAATCAGATGGTCAGCACATTGAATTATATTATTATTGTATTGATTGTTTCTTCTATGGCATTGGCATTTGTTGTGCTAGGAAATTTGATGAATATCAATATTTCTGAAAGACAAAGAGAGATTGCAACGCTCAAGGTACTAGGCTTTAGAAAGAAAGAAGTGCAGTCATATGTCTATAAAGAAAATAATGTACTGACATTGCTTGGATCAATTGCAGGGTTGCCTCTTGGTATTGCAATCCATCACTGGATCATGCGTGAATTGCAATTCTCGTATGTAATGTATGGTGTAGATGTTATGCCGCTCAGTTTATTCTTATCTGTCATATTGACAGTAGCCTTTGGCATTCTTGTGAATCTTCTGATGCGTAAGAAACTTTCCGCAATTGAGATGGTAGAAAGCTTGAAGTCTGTGGAATGAATTATGTATATATACTCGAATGTGAAGATGGTTCCTATTACACAGGCTGGACAAATGATCTCAATAGACGCTTTGAAATGCATTGTAAAGGAAAAGGTGCAAAATATACGAGAACGCATCATCCGCGTCGAATTGCATATTTTGAAGAATTTGAAGATCGTATTCAGGCAATGAAAAGAGAATATGAAATCAAACAGTTTTCACATCTTCAAAAAGAAAAACTAATCAAAGAAAACAAGTGATGAATCAGGATTCATCGCTTGTTTTTAAGTGTAAATATTCATAGTTTTATATAGCTATCTGTGATATAATTGCTAACGTTACGTGATTAAAAAAGTCGAATAGTGAAAAGGAAAAGAAAAGAAAAATGGAAAAGTTTAAGAAAAGCTGGGAATTTCACGGTAGAACATTAACAGTTGAAAATGGTGAAATTGCCAAACAGGCAGGAGGAAGTGTTGTTGTTAGATACGATGATACAGTTGTATTATCTGTAGCTACTGCAAGTAATCAGGCAAAGGATACAGACTTCTTCCCATTAACAGTTTTGTACAATGAAAAAATGTACGCTGCAGGAAAGATTCCTGGAGGATTTTTAAGAAGAGAAGGCAGACCAACAGAGCATGCTACTTTAACTGCTCGTTTGATTGATAGACCAATTCGTCCTTTATTTGCGGAAGGTTTCCGTAATGAAGTACAGGTCGTAAATACAGTCATGTCTTGTGATCCAGATGCAAGTAGTGAAATGACTGCTTTATTTGGTTCTTCATTAGCACTTTGTGTATCTAACATTCCATTCAACGGTCCAGTTGCTGGTGTCGTTGTTGCGAAAGTTGACGATGAATATGTTATTAACCCATCTGTTGAACAGGCTGAAAGAGCAGTATTGTCTTTGACAGTTGCTGGTACAAAGCAGGCAATCAACATGGTTGAAGCTGGTGCAAAAGAAGTCAGTGAAGAAGAAATGTTAACTGCTTTACAGATTGGACATGATGCAATCAAGGAATTGTGTGCAATCGAAGAAGAAGTTATTGCTGAATGTGCAAAGGAAAAGATGGAAGTTGTTCTTTATGAAATTGATCCATCTATCAAGGCATATGTTGATGAACATGCTGCTGATGAAATTCGTAAGGCTGTTTCTATCAAGGGTAAGCTTGAAAGCTATGGCCGTATTGAAGAATTAAAGAACCAGATGGTTGAAGAAATCGGTGCAATGGAATATGAAGATGAAGCTGCACAGATCAAAGCACAGAAGCAGGCTGCTGAATATTGTGTAGAAGTTGAAGCTGCTGAAATCAGAAGATTGATTTCTGAAGATAAGGTTAGACCAGATGGTCGTAAGCTTGATGAATTACGTCCATTAAACTCACAGGTTGATTTATTGCCACGTGTACATGGTTCTGCTATGTTCACTCGTGGAGAAACACAGGTTATTTCTGTTACAACATTAGGTCCTCTATCTGATGCACAGTTAGTAGAAGATCTAACAACAGTTACAGAAAAGAGATTCATGCATCAGTATAACTTCCCACCATTCTCTGTTGGTGAAGTTGGCAGAATGGGTACACCAGGTCGTAGAGAAATCGGACACGGTGCATTAGGTGAAAGAGCACTTCTTCAGGTATTGCCATCTGTAGAAGAATTCCCATATACAATCCGTACAGTTGCTGAAGTATGTGAATCTAACGGTTCTTCTTCTCAGGCATCTATCTGTGCTGGAACAATGTCATTAATGGCAGCTGGTGTTCCAATCAAGAGAATGGTTGCTGGTGTAGCAATGGGTTTGATTACTGTTGGTGATACATATTCTATCTTGACTGATATTCAGGGTGCAGAAGACCACTATGGCGATATGGACTTTAAGGTAGCTGGTACACGTGAAGGTATTACAGCTTTACAGATGGATATCAAGGTTACAGGTATTTCTATGGATATCTTAAGAGAAGCTCTTGCACAGGCACATAAGGGCAGAATGCAGATCTTAGATAACATGGAAGCTACAATCAGTGAACCACGTAAGGAACTATCTAAGTGGGCTCCTAAGTTCTCTACATTTACAATTCCAACAGACAAGATCAGAATTGTCATTGGCAAGGGTGGAGAAACAATTGATAAGATCATTGCTGAATGCGATAACGTTAAGATCGACATTGATGATAATGGCAAGGTAGTTCTCTATCATACAAGTCAGGAAGTTCTTGATAAGACAAGACAGATGATTGAAGACCTCATTCGTGAAGCTAAGGTTGGCGAAGAATATGATGCAGTTGTATCTGAAGTACGTGATTCATTTGCATTCGTTACATTATTTGGCTCTACAGATGGACTTCTACATGTATCTCAGCTGAAGTGGGAAAGAGTAGATGATATCAAGAATGAACTGCATGTTGGTGATACAGTTCATGTTAAGGTCATCAATATTGATGAAAGTGGAAAGATCAAGGTATCTGCAAAGGAATGTCTTGAAAAGCCAGAAGGTTATGTAGAACCACAGAAGCCTTCTCGTCCACACAAAGGTGAAAGAAGAAGTTTCAAGCCTCAGAATGAAGCAAACGTTGAAAAGCGTGTATTCAAGAAAAAGGAAGAAACTGCAGAATAATTGACAGGCCTCATTTGAGGCCTTTCTTTGATTAAGGAGGGAATATGAAAAAAGGAATACTGATATTGGTTTTGGGTTTGTTATTGTCTTCTTGTCAAAGTAAAGTGATTCGCTATACAAGTGCGGATGTTTCTGATTACAACCTGCAGACAACAAAGTCATCAAAAGCAAAGATGATCAGTGTGAAAAAAGTAAACAAAGATACGGTATGGACGTTTCAGGAATCTTTTGATCGCGGATTGCAATGGCAGACAATTGATCATCATACAATGGATTCTGCTTCGTTTTATGAAACAAATGTATTGATGAATAACTATCAGACAATTGTGATGGATCATTATTTATCTTCTTATGAAGAATTATGCAAGTTTTTTAATATATCCTATCGTTTCATGGATGGATATAAATCAGAAATTATTTTCTTGAAAGACTTTAAAAATCGTGATGAATTGAAACAAGGATATACATTACTAATGGATTTTCAAAGTGGTGTCATTGAAGAAAATGCACAATATTCTGATAAAACATTAAACTATCCACTGCATGTCAAATTCACAAACGGAAAAGAAGTAATTTCGATTTCTGATGTAAAAAACTTTGAAGAAATTGATACACCACATTTATTGAATAGTGTGATTTATCAAAACTATGATGCACTTGTTGATTATTCCAAACAGGAAATTGCTTCCTGCAAGAATGATTTAGATCAAATTTATATTAGAGCGAATGATGAAGATTCATGGACTGCTTTAGATGTTTATACATATGCAAAACAGTATCAGATTGCTTCAACAGTTTTATATGACATTCTACAAGAAAAAAACTTAGAAGATATTACAGTGGAAGGTACAAGAGACAGCTATACAGTTTCTAGTAAAGATACTGATTATGGTCATTTTGAACATCGCATGATTCCATTCTATGTTGCGCAGAAAATAACAAATATGCAGTTTAGTACAAATGTGAATGAAACGGCTATGGATTGAGTATCTTATCATTTCCATGGTAAAATAACGATGATTTGAGGTATTACATATGAGAATGAGAAAAAAGAAATGGGCAGAAGGATGGATGGAAGAACATTCTGACTATATTACAAATACGCCTGCTGACTATAAAGGTCAATGGAAGAAGATGCTGAATAAAGATATTCTTCATGTTGAAATTGGTATGGGTAAAGGGGATTATCTTCGTCAGATGTCCAAGATGTATCCAGAAGCTGCATGGGTAGGTATTGAAAGAGATCCAAGTGCTGCAGCGGTTGCCGCAAGAAAAGCAGTGGAAGAAAACTATGACTTGTCTAACAATCATATGATCTGTGGAAATGCTGAATTTATGCTTGACTGGTTTGAAGAAAATGAAATTGATGTCATTCATTTGAATTTTTCTGATCCATGGCCAAAGAAGCACTATCATAAAAGAAGACTTTCTTCTGAAAAATTTTTAAATATTTATAAGACACTTTTGAATGAAAATGGAAAGATATTAATGAAGACAGATAATAAAGATCTGTTTGAAGACAGTGTTCTATATTTTTTGCAGAATGGTTTTACATTGACAGATTTTTCTGTTGATTTCAGAAGAGAAGAACATCCTGAAGATGCAATTACAGAATATGAAAGCAAGTTTATGGAACAAGGTTTACCAATCTATCGATTATGTGCAGTTGTTGATCATAAAGAGTGAATATCATGAAAAGAGTTATTTGTATATTGATCTTAGCGATGAGCTTATGTGGATGCACTGTAAAAAAGAACATTCAATTAGAAGATGAAATCAATACTGTCTTGCAACAGGCATTATCCGCAAAGATCTTTGATCCAAATATGAATAAACCATTGTATTCCTATTATCTTGCACCATCGATTGGCAGACACACATCTACTTCAATTTCTACAGTGCTGAATGATCATGGAAAACGATTTGTGATGAATTTAAATATTGCTTCTATTACACAGAAAGATGATGCAACATCTAATACAGAACTTGTCAGTTTTCTTGATCCTATTGTTCATAGTGAAGGTGAATATGTAGATAGTGAAGAAGCAACACATCGATATGTCGTAAACGTCTATGAAAAGAATGGATGGTATATGACAGAATTTACAAGTGATACGGTAATCTTTTATGCAGTGCTAGATGCGTTGAGTTCTGTGGAAGTTGTAAAAGATATGATGCAGATTGCTAGAAGTGTTAAAGTCAATGATGCCAAAGTCATTGATGCTTACGCAAATAGAAATACAGTCAATTATAAATCTGAAAAAATTGAATTATTTAAACAAGTTGTTCCTGAAAGTGGAAGAATTGAAGAACTGTTTGAAGAACCATCCAGCAAAGAAGATACATCTCAACGTAACGAAGATGGACCAAAACAGTTTACAAATTCTGAGGATGTTTCAGAATAAGGCTTAAAAATCATATATTTTGTGATAAAATTATTCATGGATTATTGTCACAAAACGAATATGACGGGAAAGGAGATCCATAATGTTAAAAAAATTACAGAATCTTTTATTCGAAGAAGATGATGATATGGAAGATGAAGAGGAAGAAATTGAAGAAAAACCTAAACGTGTCAAGAAAGAGCACCATGTTGTTCCAGAACAACAGCCAGTTGTAGAACCTGTTGCTCCAGCACCTGTTCAACCTGCTCCTGCCGTTAGGAACGAACAGCCATCTTTCAATAATATTGATGTAAATCAGCCAGTTGCTGAAAAGCCAGTAGAACCTTCTTTTGATTCTTTATTCCAGGTAGAGCAGAAAGAAGAACCAAAGCCAGCAAAGAAACTTGGCATTACATTAACAGAAGAAAAAGTGGAAGAAAAACCAGTTGTGAAATCAACAGAAAAGTCAGTTGCTAAACCAGTTACAAAGAGCAAGCCAAAGCCAGCTCCAACAGTAACAGGCTACCAGTTTAAACCAGTTATTTCACCAATTTTCGGCGTTGATGAAAAGGATTTAAACGCTGTGAAGAATACTGCTCGCAAGTACAGTGCACCAGAAAAAATCAAGAATGATTCTAATATCACTCCAATTATTTCTCCAATGTATGGTGCTGATTCAGAAGATGCACCTAGCATGATTGCAGATACTGTTGAAAAGAGCGAAGTATTGGAAAAGACAGTTGGCAATGCAAAGAATTATAAAGCTGAAGATGATATCCCTGAATTCTCATTAGATGATATTCTATTAGCTAGTGACAATGAATTTAAAGAAGATATTCATCCAGAAGCATCAGCACCAAAAAAACAGCCAGTAAATGATCAGACAATGGTTTTAGACAAGACATTGTTCCCAGATGATGAAGGTCTAGACTAATGAATTATTATTTTATCGGTATCAAAGGAACAGGCATGTCATCTTTGGCATGCATGTTAAAAGATCTTGGAAATGAAGTCAGTGGATCCGATCTTTCAAAGCATTTCTTTACAGAACAAGGATTGATTGAAAGAAATATTCCAATCTATGACTTTGATCCAGCAAATATCAAAGATGGTATGCATGTCATTATTGGTAATGCATTTCTAGAAGATTTCCCTGAAGTTATCGCTGCTAGAAACAATCCAACTTGTATCTGTGCTAGATATCATGAATTCTTAGGTGATTTCTTAAAGAACTATCATTTGATTTCTATTGCTGGCTCACATGGCAAAACAACTACAACAGGTATGTTGTCTACAGTCATGGGACAGTATAAGAAAACAGGATATCTCATTGGGGATGGTACAGGACATCTTGAAAAGGATACAGAATATTTCTGTCTGGAATCTGATGAATTCCGTAGACATTTCTTAGCATATCATCCTGAATATGCTATTGTAACAAACGTTGAAATCGATCATGTTGATTATTTTAAAGATGAAGCAGATTATAGAAGTTCCTATGAAGAATTTGCGAAGAACGTTACAAAAGCAATGATCATCTATGGTGAAGATGAACAGGCAAGAATGTTGCATCTGGATGGTACAAAAGTATACTGGTATGGTCTAGAAGAAACAGATGATATTCAGGCAGTCAATGTTGATGAAAGAAGTGATGGGATGGACTTCGATGTACTATTTGAAGGAAAACCATTTGGTCATTTCTCAACACCACTTGTTGGACATCACTTGTTGTTGAATTCTTTAGCTGTCATTGGTGTTTCTATTTTAGAAGGAATTCCAAAAGACTTGATTGAAGAAGGATTATCTCATTTCAAAGGTGTCAAGAGAAGATTTGTTGTAGAAAAACATGAAGATAATATCTTTATTGATGACTATGCACATCATCCAACAGAAGTTGGTGTAACAATTGATACAGCGAGAAAAAGATTCCCTGACAAGAAACTTGTTGCGGTATTTAAACCACATCGTGCTTCTCGTGTAAAGTATTTTGCGGAAGACTTCAAGAAACAGTTAATGAAAGCTGATGCTGTTTATCTATGTGACTTTACAAGTATTGATGACAAGCAGGATGGAACAGATATTGATATCACATATCTGCAGAAGATGATTCCAGATTCTAAGGTTATTACAGAAGATGAGAAGGGTGCAGAGGTGCTTGCAGAAGAAAGACCAGCATGTTTCCTGTTTATGTCAAGCAAAGATATTTACGGATTGGCAAATCTTTTAAAGAAAATTCAATAAAATCAAGACTCATATAGGTTTCTATATGAGTTTTATTTATGTGAAAACAAGGATTTTTTTCGATAACTATATACAAAATATAGATAATGTGTGAGCGCTAACAATTGGCCTTGAAAATATTTTCATTCTTCAATATAATAATTTAAGTAATTATAAAAGGAGAAGGTATGGACGCATTAATTTTAGATTTAGCAAACGTGTCTGAACAGTTACTGCCTATTCTTGGGGCTGTTGTATTGATCTTTTTATGTGTATTGTTAAAAAAAGCATGGGAAATGATTGATTCAATTCATGAGACAATCAAGAATCTTGATCCAGCAATCAAGGATGTAGAAAAGAGTATGGAAAAACTGCAGGCACCATTAGATACTGCGGTGAAATATTCACATTCTCTAGATAAGGTTCACGATAAAACAAGTGAAGTATTACAGAAAGCAACAGATTTTGCTTCAGAAAATGTAACAAAGATTCAATCTGCAGTACAGGAAAAGTTTAACAAGGTAGAAGAAGAAATCGTGGAGGAAGAAAATCATGAGTGAAAATAATAAAAATGTTGATTTCAATGATGAAAAAGAACCTATTGATTCTATTGAACAGACAGTAGAAGATTTAAAAAAGAAAATTGCTGAACTCAGTGAAGAAAAAGAATTAGAAGCTGAAAATAATAATGAAGCTGCTGATGAAAGAATGCAGAAGATTCAGGAAATCAAAGATGCAACTGTGAATACATTGAAAAATTCTATTTCAGATATTAAAGAAAAAGCACAGAATGTATCTACAAATCCAGATGTACAGAAGACAATTGCCTATATCAAAGAAAATGCGGTCAAGGCAGTTGATCTTGCTAAAATTAAGATTGATGAAATTTCCAATGATCCAAAAGTGAAGGAATATGCTGATAAAGCAAAAGAATCTGTTAAGAATGCATCTGAAACGGCAAGTAAATATGTAGAGGAACATCTTGATGAAAAGACAAAAGAGAATTTATCCAATGCATATGATTCCGCCAGCAAAAAAGTTGCGGAAGGCACAAAGAAAATTGTTACTGCTGCAGATGAATTCTTGAATAAACCAGAAGTACAGGATACTTTAGAAAAAGCAAAGAAAGGTGCAAATGATATTGTAGAAAAAGGATCAGAAGCACTCAAAAATCTATTTAAAAATTAAGAAGGAGTTTTTCATAAATGAAACGTGTAACTATTTACGATGTAGCGAAGGAAGCTGGCGTTTCTTTGGCTACGGTATCTCGAGTAATCAATGGAAGTAATGTAGTAAAAGGTGGAACAAGAGAAAGAGTACAGGCTGCTGTAGATAAACTTGGCTATAAACCAAATGCAATCGCACAGGGACTTGCTTTACAGAAATCTACAACAATTGGTCTTGTCGTTCCTGAAGCATCTTTTACTTATACTGGACAAATCATTAATGGTTTGATCGACGTAGCTAAAATTTATAACTATAACATTATGCTTCATACGATTACTGCTGGAATTACAGATATTTCTTCTGTTGTCGAAGATATCATCAAATCCCATGTGGATGGTGTTGTGATTTACAATGACAAATTGAAGATTGAAGAAGTAAATGAATTATCTAAATATAATATTCCAATTGTCATGATTGGTAATCATGTCAGCGGTGAACGTTTATGTTCTGTATATGTAGATATTGAAAAAGCCATTTATGAGTTAGCAAGTAAATATCTTGAAGAAGGCAAGGAAAAGATTGCGATTCTAGAAGATCGTAAGAATCCATATACATGCGATCAGATGATCAAGGGTGCAGAAAGAGCATTTAAACAAAGAAATAAGGAATTTAATGGTTTCTTGAAGATTCCTGCTGAAGATAGAACTTCTTATAGCTTCTTGTCTAAGCATTTAAAGGATCATTCCTATGATTTGATTATTGCTAATCGTGACTCACAGGCAATGGCTGTTATTAATTCTGCAAGAGAAAATCAGATCGATGTTCCAAATGATCTGGAAGTTGTCTGTGTGATTGATTCTAAATATAACAGTGTCATGAGACCTCAGATTTCTTCTTTCTCAATTCCTAGCTATGACTTAGGTGCAGTTAGTATGCGTGTAATGACAAAGATGCTGCAGAGTGAAGAAGAACAGGAAGATTCTATTGAACTGTCATATCTATTTACACCTCGTCAGTCAACTAAAGATTGACAAACGGTCGTAGTTAATTAAAATTAAATAAGCAATGAAGAGGACAAGTAGGCTTTGATCTGTTGTCGAGAGAAATCCTGGTTTGGTGAAAAGGATGGAACAGATGAAATGTTGAATACACCTTGGAGCTTTCTATCTCAAAAGGTAGAACGTATCCACTACGTTACAGTGTTATGAGTGTACACAGTTTTGTGTAAACTAAGGTGGTACCGCGCTACAAGCGTCCTTAGATGATGAGGACGCTTTTTATATGGTGTCCAGGAGGAAAAATATATGAATTTTATTGAAGAATTAAAGTGGAGAGGCCTGGTTAAAGATGTTACGGATTATGATGGTCTTGTCAATGCATTAAATGATCATATGACTGTGTATTGTGGTTTTGATCCAACTGCAGATTCCTTACATGTAGGTCATCTTCAGCAGATCATTTTGTTAAGAAGATACCAGGATGCTGGTCATACACCAATTGCTTTATGTGGTGGTTTCACAGGTATGATTGGTGACCCACGTCCAACAACAGAAAGAAAACTTTTAACACATGAAGAAGTATTACACAATGCTGAATGCATTAAAGAACAGTTAAGCAAATTCTTGAAGTTTGATGGTGAAAATGCTGCTATCATGGAAAACAATAACAACTGGCTAGGTCAAATGTCATTGTTAGATTATTTAAGAGACTATGGCAAGTTATTCAATATTGCTTACATGCTTCAGAAAGATACAATCAAGAAGAGATTAGATTCTGGTTTATCTTATACTGAATTCTCTTATACAATCTTACAGGCAATGGATTTCCTGCACTTATATCAGACATACCAGTGCCGTATTCAGATTGGTGGCTCTGATCAGTGGGGCAACTTAACAAGTGGCATGGAACTTATCCGTAAGGTTGAAGGAGATGAAGCAAAAGTATGGGGCATCACTTCACCATTGATTACAAAGAGTGATGGTTCTAAGTTTGGCAAGTCTGAAGGTAAGAATATCTGGCTGGATCCTGAAAGAACAAATGCTTATGAATTCTATCAGTTCTGGCTGAATACACCAGATACAGATGTTGTTGACTACTTGAAGCGTCTATCATTAAGATCTGTTGAAGAAATTGAAGCATTAGCGAAGTGTGTTGAAACTGCTCCTGAAAAACGTGAAGCACAGATGGCACTGGCAGAAGAACTCACAGAAATGGTTCATGGTAAAGAAGGTGTAGAAAAAGCAAAGAAGATCACAGAAACTTTCTTCCATGGTGATATCATGACATTATCCAGTGAAGAATTAAAAGAAGGTCTTGTAGATGCTAAGAAAACACATTGTGAAGATGGAACATTGTTGATTGATGCACTTGTATCTGCTGAAATTGCAAAGAGTAAGGGTGAAGCTAGAAGACTTATCCAGCAAAGTTCTATTTCCGTCAATGGAAATAAAGTAAATGATCTTGAAGCAAAGCTTTTGAAGAGTGAAGCTGTCAATGAAGAATTTACAATCTTGAAAAAAGGTAAAAAGAATTACTTCGTAATTACATTCTAATTGTATTGTCTAAGATGGAAGGTATACTTCCATCTTTTGTGTTATAATCTCTAGCGAGGTATAGAATGAATACATTAACAAAACTTTTATTAGCGTTTGTTATTTTTTTGTCTGGATGTGGAAAATCTCCACAGAAAGTAAATGATGAAAAGATAGAAGAGTATCAAACATATTATGATATTGTCAATAAGACACAGAAGTTTAAAGAATCTAGTGAGAATTTTAATATTGCCTTAGAAATGACGCAGATACCTGATGGCACATATCGTTATGCAATTGTTGTAGATGAAGCAAAAATAGCAATGTATGATGTCGTAATGATTGCAGTTGAAAATAACACACCATATGATGATGCAGATAAAATGATGCCATCTCTAGGTATTTTTGAAGACAGCTGTTCTTTGATTCCTGGACAAGTCAATACTTCCCAAGGCTATGCAAAAGGCCTTGCCATGAGTGGAGAATGCAGTGAAGATGGTGTGGATCTAGAAATTTTAGTACAGTATAAAAATGCAAAACGCACAAAAGAAACAAGAGAATTCTTTTCCTATCATTTAAATACTGAAGGATATAAATATAAGAAAGTAGAAAAGGAGTAAGTGATGAGTAATAAAACAAAAAAGAAAGTAAAACAAGGTTTTATTGCGGGTTCTTTAACTTCTTCTGCAGGTGTATTTATTTCTAAGCTGATTGGAATGTTTTATATCATTCCATTTAAACAGATCGTAGGACAGGCAAACCTGTCTTATTATTCTGCAGCATATACATATTACAATGTACTTTTACAGATCTGCAGTGCTGGACTTCCATTTGCGATTGCTGCAATTGTTGCGAAATATGCAAATAGAAATGACTTTAAAACTGTAGTTCTTGTTAGAAAATTATCGACTGCGATCTTGATGGTTTCTGGATTTGTGATTTCATTATTGTTCATTTTGATTTCTACACCACTGGCACATAGTGTACTTGGATCACAGGCAACAGATACAGATATTATTCGTATGCGAAATACGTTTGTGATTCTTTCTTTAGCCTTGTTTATTATTCCTGTTGTGTATTCATATCGTGGATATTATCAGGGAATGAAAGAATTAAAGATCTATGCCAATACACAGATTACAGAACAGTTAGCACGTGTTTTATTCTTATTAGGTGTTGGGGCAATTGTTGTATATATCTTTCATTTAGACCAGATTCTTGGAATCTATGCGGCAGTATTAGGTACTAGTATTGGTGGTATATTTGCTTTGATTCAGTTGATGTTTTTTGATCGAAAACATTTTCCTGAAATTGAGCAGTTAGCAGAAGAACAGCAGGAAGAAGCAGTAGACAAGTATGATATCTTAAAAGAATTTATTATCTTTTCCATTCCATATCTGCTTGTTTCCATTCTTGGTAACTCTCAGACGTTGATTAATACACAATTCTTTATTCCCGCTGCGACAAAGCTAGGTATGGGATATGATGAAGCAAAATTGATTTATTCAATTATTGAAACAAACTGTGATAAGTTAACA
Source organism: uncultured Bulleidia sp. (assembly GCA_934725105.1). Taxonomy (GTDB): domain Bacteria; phylum Bacillota_I; class Bacilli_A; order Erysipelotrichales; family Erysipelotrichaceae; genus Bulleidia. The sequence goes on from CAKVBD010000020.1 coordinate 31,929, forward strand.
TCTATTCCACAGGTTCTATCCATTGGTTTTAGTGCAGGTATTGTTCCTTATATGACAGTATCTTTAGAAAACCGTGATTTTAAAGCATTGAATATCAATATTGAAGACTGTCTGGATACAGTACTTTATATTGGTTTACCTGTCTGTTTTGCGATGGCTGCCTTAGCAGAACCAATTTACTTTATTATGTATGGCGGCAATGAATTAGAGTATGGTGTAACTTGTCTGCAGTGGTCAAGCTTACTTGGTTTCTGTACAACAATGACACCAATCTGTAATTCCATGATGTTAACGTTAAGATTTAGAAAACAATCTATTTTCTATCTGGCATGTGGATTTGCAATCAAGTGTATTACGTTCTATCCATTGATGGCTTTAATGGGATATACAGGTGCAATTGTATCCAGCTGTCTATGTTCTGCAACGATCATTATTGCTTCCCTGTTGAAAATCAGAAAAGAATTTTCTATCAAGTATCGCCGTATCATTAAGCGTATGATTCGTATTGTGATTTCGTGTCTAGCAATGAATGGCGTATTTGCATTATATAACTTCTTTGGACCTGGATGGGTTGCGTATGGAAGAATTGTATGTCTATTACAATTAGCTGTTGTTGGTATTTTAGGAATTGTCGTATATGTGCTTGTATCAGATATGATGAAACTGCCAAAGGCTGTTTTCCATATGTCACTGAAAGGCATGTGTAATCGTTTATTACGTAGAGGTGCAAGATGAGACTTGATCGAATGTTAAGTAACGCGCACGCTGGAACAAGATCACAAGTAAAAAAGCTTGTGAAAGAAAAGCGTGTGAAAGTCAATGGTGTACTTGCGAAAACTTCAAGTATGCAGATCGATGAAGTGAATGATGAAGTGACATTAGATGATATTCCTGTCATCTATGAAGAACACATGTATCTGATGCTGCATAAACCAGCAGGATATATCAGTGCAACGGAAGGAAATGTTCCAACAGTCATGGATCTGATTTATGAAGATAACAATGGTTTATTTCCATGTGGAAGATTAGATAAAGATACTGAAGGATTGCTGCTCATTACAAATGATGGACCTTTAGCACATACTTTATTATCTCCAAAGCATCATGTAGAAAAAGAATATTACGTAGAGCATGCTTTAGATATGAGTGAAGATGATATTGCTCGATTACAGTCAGGTATTTCCTACAATGGAGAATCCTATAAGCCAGCGAAGGTAAATATGATTTCACCAAGAAGCTGTACATTAACGATCACAGAAGGAAAGTATCATGAAATTAAATTCATGTTTCAGGCTTTAGGAGATAAAGTCACATATCTAAAACGTTTACGTATGAAAAACCTGGTCTTAGATGAATGCTTAAAACCAGGTGAATATCGATATTTAACGGAAGAAGAAATTGCAGATCTTAAAGCAGACGAACAGTAATGTCTTCTGGAAGATTCCATTTTCCATCTAAGGCATATTGCTTCAAGAATGTAATGACTTGCTGCGTTAATTCATTAGGTGTAGAAGAACCACTCGTAACTGCGATGCGGTTCTTTTCTTTTACCATTTCTTCTTTGAGATCCTTGATGGAATCAATGAGATATGCTTCTTTGATACCGGATGCCAATGCAATTTTTCTGAGCTGATTAGAATTGTTGCTGCGGGCATCTCCAACAACAATGAGTACATCTGTATCTTTTAGATGCATAACAGCTTCCTGACGAACTCTTGTCGCATTGCATATTTCCTTTGCGACAGTTGCATCTGGATATTTCTTTAGACATTCTTCAATGATTGCAGAAGTATCTAATATGGAAAGTGTTGTCTGATTTGTAATTAATACATTTTTTAGTCCATCTAATCTTTGGATATCTTCACAACTTGTGATAAGATGTACACGCTTGGAAAGGGAGACTGTTCCCTCTGATTCTGGATGACCTTTTTTTCCAATGTATAGTACATCACCATCTTGTTGAATGTGCTGCTTTACAAGGTCATGTGTCTTAATGACATCTAGACACGAAGCGTCAACTACTTTGAGACCTTTGCGGATAGCTTTTTCTTTTACATCATCACTAATACCGTGTGCTGTAAAAATAACGATGCCAGAATCAATTCTATCGAGCAGTTCACTTCTTGTTTTTCCTGCTTCTTCGACAAAGCGGATGCCAATAGCTTTGCAAGCATCAACAACAAATTGATTGTGAACAATCATCCCAAGCATATATACAGGGGTATCAGGATTGTCCTGAGCTGTTTTACGTGCTATCTGAATCGCACGAACAACACCTTGGCAATACCCGCGTGGAACGACAGAAATAATTTCCATAAAGACACCTCTCTCAATTACAGAATTCTAGTATAATCATTATAGGTGATAAAATGAAAAAATTTGAAGATTTTAATTTAAAAGAGTATACAAAAAAATTTATTGAAGTGAATCACTTCACACAGCCAACACCAATTCAGGAAGATGTTATTCCTAGCAGTTTAAGAGGAAAAGATGTCATTGGATTGAGTGCTACGGGTTCTGGTAAAACACATGCATTTTTAATTCCAATTCTTGAAAAGATTGATGTAGATTGTAATGAATGTCAGGCAGTGATTACTGCCCCTACACGTGAACTTGCTTTTCAGATCTATGAAATGGCAAAAGTCATGTGTGATGTATTACCAGCATTAAGAGTATCTTTATATGTTGGTGGACAGGATAGAGAAAAAGACATTGAAAAGCTGAATAAGCAACAGCCACATGTCGCAATTGGTACACCAGGTAGAATCAAGGATCTATTCTTGAATGAAGGTGCTTTACGTATTGATAAAGCTAAGATCTTAGTTGTCGATGAAGCGGATATGACATTGGAATATGGATTCTTAGATGAAATTGATGCTTTTGCGGGCAGAATGAGTGAGAATCTGCAGATGATGGCTTTCTCAGCTACAATGCCTGATCAGTTGAAACCATTTATTAAAAAGTATATGCATCATCCAGTTACATTCCAGATTGGGGAAGCAGTACGTTTTAACCCAGATATTACGCATGTTCTTGTTCCTTGTTACCATCATAGTTTTACAGAAACAATCATGTCAATCCTTCCAGGGTTCCAGCCTTATGTTTGTTTGATTTTCGCAAATACAAGAAAAGAAGCAAGTACAATTGCGGAAGAATTAAGAAAGAATGGTTTAAGTGTTTCGGAAATTCATGGTGACTTGACAAGCCGTCAGAGAAAACAGTCTATGAAGGCAATTGCTACGGGTGAAAATACATATGTTGTGGCAACTGATCTTGCAGCACGTGGTATTGATATTGCGGAAGTAACACATGTTATTTCCTGTGGTTTCCCTAATGATCTGGAATACTATGTCCATCGTGCTGGTAGAACGGGTAGAGCTGGAAGCAAGGGTACATGCTTTGCTTTATATCATGAAGAAGATGATGCAGCAATTCGTTCTTTACAGAAGCGTGGTATCAAGTTTGAACACCGTAGATTTAAGAATGGTACATGGAATGATTTGAGAGGATATGGCATCAAGTATCAGAGAAAAGATGATACGGAACTTGATAAGAAGATTGCCATGGTTTACAACAACAAGAAAAATACAAAAGTAAAACCTGGCTATAAGAAAAAGAGAAAGAATGCCATTGCGAGAATCTATCAGAAGAAGAAGAGAGAAATGATTCGTTCTAAGATCAGAGAAGAAAAGAAAGCAATGTATAAAGAACGTGCAAGAAAAGAAAGAGAAGGATTAGAATGATCATCGGTTCTCACGTACAGATGAAATCACCAAAGTATCTTGAAGGTGCTGTAGAAGAAGCTTTATCGTATGATGCAAATGCATTGATGCTTTATACAGGTGCACCGCAGAATACACGTCGTGTTGAAATAGAAAAGATGCATATTGCACAGGCACATGCATTGCTGAAAGAACATGAGATTCCATTTGATCGAATCATTGTTCATGCACCATATATCATCAATCCAGCAAATTCTGTAAAAAAAGAAGTTGGTGAACTCGCTGTCAGTTTTCTTGAACAGGAAGCAATTCGTACAAAAGCACTTGGTGCAAAATACATGGTTCTTCATCCAGGATCTTATACGACAACGACTCTAGAACAAGGTTTGCAGACAACAATTGATCATTTAAATGCAACACATATTCCTGAAGGTATTGTGATCTGTTTAGAAACAATGGCTGGTAAGGGAAGTGAAGTTGGCTATCAATTGGAACATTTGGCATATATTCTTGCACATCTGAATCAGAAAGATTCTTATGGTGTATGCATGGATACATGTCATATGCATGATGCGGGATATGACATGTCCCATTTTGATGATGTATTAGATGCATTTGATTGTCTTATTGGACTAGATAAACTGCATGTCATTCATTTGAATGATTCAAAAAATGTACAAGGTGCTAGAAAAGACCGTCATGAAAATATTGGAAAAGGCTATCTTGGATTTGAAACACTGCATACAATTGCACATCATCCAAGAGTTGCACATGTTCCTAAGATTTTAGAAACACCATACATTGATGGAAAAGCACCATACAAAGAAGAAATACAATTATTAAGACAAAAATAAAAAGAAGCATTGCTTCTTTTTATTTACTTATTCTTCATTGTTCTCTTCCTGAGGTGTTTCTTCAGGTACTGTTTCTTCTTGAGATGTTTCTTCTTGTGATGAAGTATCTTCTGTAGGAGCAGGTGTTGTTGTATCCAGTTTTGAAGAAGGGAGTTTCTCTTCTTTTTCTGTTGTTTGTTTTAATGTATATACGACAACTTCTGCGGGCGTAAATAATCGAACATCCTGATTGACTGTTCCTGTACCATTAGTGATATCTAGTGTAAATGTGTTATCAATGAGATGCTTACCTCTTAGATATTGCGTTGCATAGGCAGGTTCATAGAATGAAGTGAAAATGAAGTTTGCCTGACCACCTAAGGAATGTCCTGCTAAGAAGTAGTCTGTTAAATCTTTTGGTACTTCATTGACAGTATCGGGTGTATGACAAAGTGTCATGACATAAGAATCTTTAGAAACGTTACTGTAGGCACTATCAATATCTTTCGTACCATCAATACCATTATCTAATCCAACAACGGTAATAAATTGAGAGCCATTTTTATGGATCTGGAAAGATGTATTCTGGATCACTTCAAAGTCAGAAGCATCATAAATTGCATTGACTGTAGATTTCATGACATCACTTGCACCATCAATATCGCCATATACCGCAAATTTTCCATATTTCGCCTGAATATTAGAGAATGCTTTTGCGATGAGAGCTGTACTGTTATCATCAACTGTTACAGAATCACCATAGATATCCCCACCAAACAAGACAACATCTGCACCAGATGCATTGATTGTATCAACAAGCTTGTTCAATCTTTCTTCATCCATATAGATGCCATACTTAAGATCAGAAAAGAAAAGAATATTCATATTGTCTAACTGTTCTGGGATTTGTTCATCATCAATTGTAACGTGTCGTGTAATGAATCTAGCAGGTGCCACAAAAAAAGAATCGATGAGTAAAAAGGCTGTAATAGATAAGATGCAGAATATCGTTAGTAATATCTTTGTTGAAGTTTTCATAAATAAAATCCTTTCGTTTGTCATAGGCGGAAACCCACTGCCTTTAGGTGGTGGGAGGAGACTTGTAAATCTTTAATCGTTAACCCTGATTCTCAATATATTTTTGTATGGTAGTTGATGATACTTCTCCAATGCTACAGGCAAAATTTCCGTCTGTTATGATGGTTGTATCTTTTATCCATAATTCACCTCAAAACATTGATTTTCACTAACTATTATTGTTGTTGTTATATAATATATAGTGAAACATCTATGAAAGGAGTACATCTATGGAACAGATGACTATTACAGCTAAAATTCAAATAGTCGTAGATAAAACAGATAAGGTTTTACTTGATGAAACTATGTCTGTTTATCGCAATGCCTGTAATCATGTTTCAGACTATGTATTCCGTACTCATGACTTAAAGCAGTTTTCACTCAATAAGATTTTGTATTCTACTTTACGAGAAAAGTTTAATCTTAAATCGCAAATGGCTCAGTCTGTTTTGAAGACTGTTATCGCCAGATATAAGAGTATTCTTAAAAATCAAAATGAATGGATAAAACCATCGTTTAAAAATCCTCAGTATGATTTGGTTTGGAACAGAGATTATTCCTTAACACAAAACTGCTTTTCAATCAATACGCTAAACGGTCGTGTAAAGTTATCTTATTTTGCAGATGGAATGTCTAAGTATTTCGACCATACGATTTATAAGTTTGGTACAGCCAAACTTGTAAATAAGCATGGCAAGTATTATCTTTACATACCAGTAACCTGCGATGTCGAAGAAAGTAATATTTCTGACATCTGTAATGTTGTGGGTATAGATAGAGGTATTAACTTTGTTGTTGCCACTTATGACAGCAAACATAAGTCTGGATTTGTTAGTGGAAAGACTATAAAGCAAAAACGTGCTAATTATTCCAAACTTCGTAAAGAACTCCAAATGCGACAGACCCCATCTTCAAGACGAAGAATAAAAGCTATTGGTAGGCGAGAAAACCGTTGGATGCAGGATATTAACCATCAGGTATCAAAGGCACTCATCAAAAATAACCCAAAGCACACTCTCTTTGTATTGGAAGATTTATCAGGTATTCGTAATGCTACAGAACGTGTTAAAACAAAAGACCGTTATGTTTCTGTATCATGGTCTTTCTATGACCTTGAACAAAAACTAATCTACAAAGCAAAACAGAATCAATCTTCTGTTATTAAGGTAGACCCTCGTTATACAAGTCAGTGCTGCCCTTGTTGTGGACACGTTGAAAAGTCTAACCGCAATAAGAAGATTCATCTATTTACTTGCAAAAACTGTGGTTACAAATCTAATGATGACCGCATTGGAGCTATGAATCTGTATCGTATGGGAATAGACTATCTTGCAGATAGCCAAGTACCTGATACAGTTGTAACAGAGTAAACTCTGCTACAAAGGGTGCTGTCAACCACCCTATGATGTAACGCCACTTTAGACAGCAATATCTATTGGGGCTAAAGGTCGGAGGTGTAAACCGTCAGTACGACTGGGCAGTTACAAGCACATGATCTTTAGGTCATGGGTAGTTGATGCATACTATGTTACCACAATCTATGCTAAAATAACGTAGGGATTATTATGTTTGATGCAAGCTATATCATACAGTTAGATGTTTTGGTGAAAAATGGAATTGCTTCGAAAGGAGCAATTGCTTTTATGAAGAAACTTGAAGAAGAAGGGATGCCATACATCATTGTAACGGAACAGTCTGGTAGAATACAGGATCATATTGCTGACTATCTTATAGAAAGAGGGTTCCGCTATATTCGCCCATCTTCGATTTATACGAGCAGTATGGCTTGTAGAGACTATATGCATCTGCGTTATCCAGACATGCAGAAAGCGTGTTATTTAGGTGGTGCAGGAATTAAAGAAGTTTTAGAAAAAGGAAACTATCAGATTACTTTTGATCATCCAGATTTTATCATTATGGGAATGAATAAAAAAAGTACATACTATGATTATTCAAGAATTTCTTTGGCCGTACAGGATGGTGCAATGCTTGTTTCCAGTGATAATCGCAATGTACAGTTTGTAGATGGATTACGCATGATTGGCAATGCCGCAATTGTTAAGATGATAGAGTATGCGACCGGATGTCAAAGTATTTCCTTCGGCAGAGGGTGTGATAATTATCTTTTGATGGCAAAACTGTATTTGAATCAAGAAAATATTTTATTTATTGGAAATGATTTTGAAAGAGATATTCTTCCCGCAATGCATTGTGAATTTACAACTGTATTTGTAACAGAAGGAAATTCGATTGAAAATACAGGAATGAATGAACAGCATCATCCTGATTATATCGTTGAAGATTTGTTTGGCTTAACAAAATGATTTCTGATTGTTTTTGAAATTTAAAAGTGATACACTAGTTTCATCGTGATGAAATAAGAATAGTAGCTTATGCGTATGGCTTAGAGAGACGGAATTTTGGTGAAATCCGTAGCATATTATTAAGTGAACTCACCTTATGAGTGATCGTTGCTCTGCGTTAAAGAGATGAATGAAGTGCATATGATATTTTCATATGAACTAAGGTGGTACCGCGTTTACAAGACGTCCTTAGATTTGGACGTCTTTTATATTTTTTCAGGAGGGTTTATGTACGATCATTTAAAAGTAGAAAAAAAATGGCAGAAGTATTGGGAAGATCACGAGACATTTAAAACGGATGTATGGGATTTTTCAAAACCAAAGTATTACGTATTAGACATGTTTCCTTATCCAAGTGGCGTAGGACTACATGCAGGTCATCCAGAAGGTTATACGGCAACAGATATCGTTTCACGTATGAAGCGTATGCAGGGCTTTAACGTTCTGCATCCAATGGGATATGACTCTTTTGGTTTGCCAGCAGAACAGTACGCAGTGCAAACAGGTAACAATCCAAATGGATTTACACAGGAAAACATTAAAACTTTTACAAAACAGTTAAAAGAATTAGGATTTGACTATGACTGGTCAAGAATGATTGCAACATCTAATCCTGATTTCTATCACTGGACACAGTGGATCTTCAAACAGTTATATGAAGATGGCTATGCGAAATATGTAGATATGCCTGTCAACTGGTGTGAAGAGCTTGGTACAGTATTGTCTAATGATGAAGTTATTGATGGCAAGAGTGAACGTGGTGGATATCCAGTTGTTCGTAAAAATATGAAGCAATTGTGTATTGATCAGCCTGCTTTTGCGGAAAGACTTCTAGAAGGCTTGAATAATATTGACTGGCCAGAATCCACAAAGGAAATGCAGCGTAACTGGATTGGCAAGTCTACAGGTGTTGAAGTTGAATTTAATATCGTTGGCGGTGGTAAATTCTCTATCTTTACAACTTGTATTGAAACAATTTATGGCATCACATTCATGGTTCTTGCACCAGATGGAAAGCTTGTCCAGGATTTGATGCCTCGTATCAAGAACCAGGAAGAAGTAAAGGCATATATTCAACAGACACTATCCAAATCTGATATGGATCGTACTGAATTGAATAAAGGAAAGACTGGCTGCAGACTGGAAGGTATCAAGGCAATCAACCCAGTCAATGGCAGAGAAGTTGAAGTATTCATTGGTGATTTCGTATTAGCAAACTATGGTACAGGTGCAGTTATGGCAGTACCAAGCCACGATCAGCGTGACTTTGAATATGCAAAAGCACATAACATTGATATGATTCAAGTCATTGAAGGAAGAGATGTCAGTGAATGTGCATTTGAAAAGCAGGATTATTTAGGAAAAGGATGCAAGTTGATCAATTCTGAAGAATTTACTGGATTAACAGTAGAAGAAGCAAAAGTAGCAATTACTAAGAAACTTGTTGCTATGGGGATTGCTAAAGAAAAGGTCAACTATCGTTTCCGTGAATGGATCTTTGCACGTCAGCGTTACTGGGGTGAACCAGTTCCTATTGTGCATTTAGATGATGGTACAGATTATGTATTGCCTGATGATGAATTACCATTGATTCTTCCTGAACTGGAAGACTATAAGGGGCATAATGGAAAAGCACCATTAGAAAATGCTATGGAATGGAAGAAATATGACAAGAATGGTGTTCACGGTACTCGTGAAACTTCTACAATGCCTGGCTCAGCAGGATCTAGCTGGTATTATCTGCGTTATATTGATCCAAAGAATGAAAAACAGCTGGCAGATCCTGAACTATTGAAACACTGGATGCCAGTAGATCTATATGTTGGTGGTCCTGAACATGCGGTTGGACATTTGATGTATTCTCGTATCTGGAACAATTATCTATATGATAAAGGTATCGTTCCATGTAAAGAACCATTCCAGAAGCTTGTTCATCAAGGTATGATCTTAGGTGAAAATGGTATCAAGATGGGTAAGAGATTCCCTAAGTATGTCATTAATCCATCAGATATAGTGAAGCAGTATGGTGCAGATACACTTCGTTTATATGAAATGTTTATGGGACCATTAGAAGCAAGCAAACCTTGGTCTATGGCTGGTGTTGATGGTGCTAGAAGATGGATTGATCGTGTTTATCGTTTATTCATTGAATCTGGTAAATTGACAGATACAAATGATGGTAAATTGGATCTCATCTATCATCAGACTGTTAAGAAAGTTACAGAAGACTATGAAGCTTTAGGTTTCAATACAGCGATTTCTCAGATGATGATCTTTGTGAATGAAGCATATAAGGTAGATACTGTGTATAAGCCATATGCAGAAGGTATCATTAAGATGCTTTCATGTATTACACCTCATATTGGCGAAGAAATGTGGCAGCTGCTAGGTCATGAAGAATCTATTGCCTATGCACCATGGCCAACATATGACGAAAGCAAGCTTGAAGTTAGCAAAGTAATGATCGTTGTACAGGTCAACGGTAAAGTAAGAGATAGATTTGAAGCAGATAAGGATGCTGATAAAGAAGCTGTTGAAAAGCAGGCGCTTGCATTAGATACAATCCAGAAATATCTTGCGGAAGGAGAAGTTCGCAAGGTCATTGTGATTCCTAATAAAATCGTAAATATCGTTGTGAAGTAACAATTATGGTCTCTATTAAAAGAGGCCATTTTTTGTTATAATAGTTGCGCTATGGTGCGCCGGTTCGGTGCTCAATAATTAGTCAGGTGGAACTCCTGACCTGGTAAGCTGTAGCGAGCGCCAGTA
>CAKVBD010000021.1 GCA_934725105.1 uncultured Bulleidia sp.
TGAAACTGAATGGTTTTGATATTCTTGTTATCTGTTAAAAAAACTTTCAATGCCATTGGAAGTACTTCAGCATTTGTTGCACCGGCTAAAGATAAGCAATTATCTTTTCGAAAATCAATGTGATTCATACGAAGTAGGCTCATATAGGAAAGAAGATCAATGGCAGCCTCAAATACATGTAACGTATCACTTTCAGGATTTTTGAAAGAAAAACTGTATGCTTTGTCACTTCCAGACGCATCTTGTTTGAAGTTGCCTGTGATAGAACGCTTAAATGCATATGCTGGTCTTGTTCCATCGTAGCCAACAAAGACAACATTATGAAACTTCTTATCCTGGTAGATTTGTTCTTTGCTGATGAAGTAAGCAACAACATCTTTATCAATCTTTCTCTCTTTACAGAGATAACGAAATACTTCAAAATTGTTGTCATCTTTTTCAGGGAGAGTAAATGTATTTTTTGAAATTGATTTATCTGATTCATGCGCTATCATTGGTGTCGATTTTATGGTGTCCATAATGATATGACATGCATCAAGAAAACTGTATCCTTCTACGCAAACAAAATAATCTATAGCAGAAAACCCTTTAATTCCCTTAGACCACCAACTCCAGCCACGTGGAGAAATATGAAGTGAATCATGTTCCTTTGTACAATAAACATCTTTTGAAAGATGGACAAGTATATCTGGATTATAGTTACTCAGATAGTCATAGGCAGATATTTTGCGGATATTTACTAACTGTTTTTTAGGAATGTATCGGCTCATCGTTCTTGCTCCTTGTTTTTTGGAGACATAGAAGCAATGCCATGCTCTTTGCAGAAAGAACGAATTTTCTGAAGATTTTCAGATGTTTTTAATACTGCTTCTTCAGTATGAATTTCTGAGACTTTGAAATGATTGTCTTTAATATTTGACAGCCAGTCTTTCATAAATATATTGAGATCAGATTGTAAATCAGGATCATGTTCTACAGTCTGATAAATACCTAACGTATCTTGCTGATAGGTTTGAGGATATACTCTTTGTTTTTTGTTATCTACAATCATTTCTACATCTGGATCTGCCATTAGGTCACCATTCATGACGTAGTTCTGTGACATTGCAATACGATTATCACCAATATTTTCAATGTTCAGATCCATAAATCCGCTCTTTTGATATTTGATATACATTGCTTCTCCTGTAAGAATAGGTGAAGCAATGGTTTTTAAAGCTTCATAGTTTTCCATTTCCAATACTTTATCCTGGAATACTGGTTCTATAGTTTGGATTATCGCGTGTGCTTCATTTTTGATATTGCTGAGAATTGTTTTTAGCTTTGAAGTATCCTCTTGTGCATAGGAACCAATATATCCAAAAGAATAATCGGAAGTATCAATGTTGAAATGATCACATATGACAAATGCTAACGATTCTGCTTCGATTTCTTTTTGATCTACTGTCTTATTGGAATCTTTGTGTAAGCGAGAATGAGCATATTCATGAACAAGCGTCTTGGCAATTTGCATATTCTCCATGGTCTTGTTAATAACAATAGAGTCAGTTGAAGGAGTGTAGAAGCCTTTTACTCCGGATTTAAACAAAGGTTCTTCTTCTGGTGATTTAAATGTAATTGGAATTGTGCTTATTTCTTGAATGGATTCAATCAAAGCAACAATTTCTTTGGAAGATCCTCGTAAATCATGAATCATTTCTGGTATCGGCTCTCCAGATGTCTGTGCAATATCAAATACTTTTGCAGTTTTGAAATGGAGAACTTTCTCTTCTTTTGTTTCTTTGATTGGCTTACCCGAATCGTCCAGGAGGATATTCCCATTTTCATCTTTTTTATCAACTTCATGAGTGATAAAAGATTGACAGGGAGCCAGAATCAGCATTGCTTTTTCACCTTTGTTGACTTGTCTGTTGAAATTTGTTTTCCATGCTTGATACCCTGCAACCAAAGAAGCATTCGGACGTTGTGAAAGAATTAAAATTGTATTGTTCAAAGAATACGCATGAAACTTTGACAGGAATGATAGATATTTTTTGTAGTTATCTGAATCTAAAAAAGAACGAACACCATTTTCAATCAATTCAAATGCTTTATTAATTTCTTCGTTGCTTTTATTTATCGCCATAATTCAGTGCTCCATTGATGCGTGTTTCTTCGAAATTTCTTGCTCATGTTTTCGTGAAGGCATAAGCATTCTGGTATCTTTGTTGTAATAGAGAACTGTATCACTGAGAAAATCTTTAGGATCTACAACTGTACGGTTTGCGTTATGCACCATTTCTTCTAATCGATGGGGCTCTATTCCTGCTGATTCAGGAACTACTATTAATTCATGAATAGATGAAGGCAAAACATAGTAGTTATCTTTTACTTCTTCAGAAATATGTTTTAATGTTTCCGGATAAAATAGTACAGCAGCATCATTCAGTTTCTGTGATCCAGTGCAGACATACATTGGAACAGGGGATGGAAGCCCTAGCATATCTCCTAAAGGAATAATTGAAAGTGGAGATCTGTTCTGACAGACATCAATTGCCGTTTTAAATAGATCAAGTTCTGAAAGATTCCATGTTTTTAGATATTCATTTGTAACAGGAAAAGAAGATATTGAGGTTTCTGTTTGATCCAAACGAATGTGGAAAGTTGCAGAGAGATTAAGCATGTCAAAATGTGGTTTGTTTAAGAGATATTCTGCAGCTACTTGTTTATCACATACTTTGATAAATAGATTTGGTTTTATATCTTCAAAAGAATCTAAGTGGGCCAAAGTGTGCATTGCATCATTTGTGAAGGATATTCCACCAGAGGAAACGTAGTCTGTTAAATGATGGAGCACTTCTTCCATTGGTAAAATATTGTTTTCCAGAATGGCATATGCTTGGTTTAAATTAATGATTGGATGGGAATGATTTGTAGTATCACCATTTTTAATCACCAGTCCTTCATAAGAATTATTGGCATGGGTAATAGTTTGAACATCAACAGTACAATTTTGGAACTGTTCTGGTAAATATTGAAGAATGTTGTCTTTTACATAGGTTTTAAACTCCTCATATGTAGGAGTGGTATATATTTTAAATGTAGACATTACTTTTCCTTTCTTTATAAGTGAGAAAAGTCCATATCTGATTTATAGATATGGACTTTAGTAAATGTTATTTTGCGAATCGTTTCCGAATTAAGAAACTTATCAGTCCAATAGAGGCAATGAGACCTACTGAATATGCAGGAATATGAGTCTGTACGCCTGTCTGAACAGAAGGAATCTGTTTATCTTTAACGGAAATCTTAATTGGATTATTCGATGCAAAGTCATAATCTTCAGATAATTGAACTTCGAACTTGTCAGTATTGAGCTGATAGTGAGATGGCGCTTTCGTTTCTTTTAGATAATAACCGGAAGTGTCACCATTATATTCAACATGAAATGTAACTTGGCCATTCTTATCAGTTGTATTTACACAAGCTTTACCGTTTGTATCTTTTGCAATTTGATTATCCTTGGTATAGAGGGTGAATTCTGCACCTTCTAATTTTTTGCTTTCATCATCAGAATCGACCTTTAAAGCTGAAACATAGTAATTCTTTCTGATATCTGTTCCGACAATTACCTGACGCTGGTCTTGCGTACCGGTAACTGTAAATGGAATATCTTCCATCGTATTAAATCCAAATGGTGTTTCTGTTTCTCTTAGGATGTACCAGACGTTACCTGATTCTTCATTGCTGCCTTTTACATAAGATGAAATATCTTCATATCTGTCATTTGTAATCCAGTTATGAACAGATACTGGATTTCCTTCAGCATCTGATACAGGTACGATCGTTCCATCTTCCTTTTCTGTTGCTTCAAGGATGGAAAGATGTGCTCCTTTAACTGGATTTCCATGATTGTCTAATTTTGTGATGGCAATAGAAGTTGCGATATCTTCCATCGTGATGGTAGTTACATCTGCTTTCCCATACTTTGGAACAGTAAACTGGAGTGAAGTTGCCTTATAAACACCAGCAACATATTCAGATTCGACAAGTTTATAGGTATGTTCTGCAGTCAGCTTTTTATCTAACAGGAACGGTTGATCTTCTGTTACTCCATTGTTTGGGAGTTCGATTTCTATAGGATTCTTCAAATCAGAAATATCTGTCAATTTTAAAGTGACACCTTTTACATAGTTTCCATTATCATCTACTTTTGCAATCTGATAGCGAATAGGGGAGTCGACCATTTCGTATGCTACATTGATCTTTTCATCGGTTACTGTAAATGTATAATCTTCCGCATAGTAATATCCTACTAGATCAGGACTGTAGTTTTCATGCCATGTATAGGTTCTTCCTTCTTCAAGATTGTTGACAGGATGCGGTGTATCAGTAGATGTCCATGTATCTACAACATTGCCATCTTCATCAGTGATGGTGATGTTTGCTCCTGGAAGTTCATTACCTTCTCCATCAGTTTTATCAATGGTTACAACTTTATCAATCATTGTTTCTTCAGTAACTGAACCATCTTCATGAACCGTGAAATGCAAATCGGAAGCTTTGACATAGCCAAGTGGTGAAAGATCTTCATGAAGGATATAGCTTTCTCCAATTTTCAATCCTTCTACACGGAAGTCCTTTCCTTCTTCAGAAGTCCATTCCACAATTGTGTTATCTGAAGAATCTGTAAGGCTCATCTTTGCACCACCGATTTCCTTGCCAGCAACATCCGTTTTCTTGAAAATGACTTTTGTTGTATCATTACCTATCTTTTCTGTGACAGGATAAACCGCTTTTTCTGTATTTCCATTTTCCTGCTTGAATTCTACTTCAATTGGGGCAGATGGAATGATTCCATCAGGTACAGTTGTTTCTGTTAATGTATATTTTCCTAATGGAAGGTTATCAACGCTTGCCTTTCCATCCTTATCAACAAAAATTTCTCCGACGGTTTCATATCTGGAAGAATTGATGCCATCAACATATTGAGCATCAGCATCTGCAATTCTTACTGCAGGCTGACCTGCCTTAACAAGTACTTCCCCATTTGCTGGATCTAAAACATCTTCAGCAGCTGTTAAAGTAAATCCAATTCCTGAAAGATCTTCATGATTGATAAATGTTTTGTCTGAAGGCCATGTGGACACATCCTTATCGATAATAAGCTTTCCTGTAATCTGATCATTGTTTACGGGAATTGTGATGAAGTTTTCACCATACTCATCTACTTCTGTAATGGCTGATTCCTTTACTTCAAATGGAATATCTTCAGAAGTCACAAAACCTTCAGGTGTCTTTACTTCTGTTAATGTATACTTTCCAGCTTCTAATCCTAAGGCTGTATACGCTGTAGCCTTATCATCAGCATCTGGATTTTCAGACACAAAAGTACCTGTATCTACAGTGATTTTTTTGCCGTTTTCCGCATCTACTACCATCTTTTTGGTAACAGTTGTGAAAGTGTCGTATGTTTTATTTCCTACTTTCTGTGTGAGGTAATTTCCATTGGAATCCTTGATTTTAAAAGAAGCGTTGTTTAATGTGATCAGTTCACCGGTTTGTGTAGCAACCTTGACCATTTTTATCTTGTAAAGCATAGGAAGGTTAGTTACATAGAAATGAATTGGATCCTGATGTTCTTTTGTTACCTTAAAAGTTGTACCTTCATATGTGGTTACATTTCCTTCAAAGTTTTGAACACTGTCTGTATGAGAAGTCTGATAGATATAGTATTCTCCATAGGCAAGATCTCTTGAATAAGCCATGCCACTGTTGTTTGTAGTGAGGACATCGTATTCTTTCTTGGAGAAGAGAATAGTTCCATCATCATTCAAGATATCATTTGAATCATCTGGCGTTACATGATCTTTCTCATTTGGCTTTTCATGGAAGATTGCTTCATATGCTGCGGCAAAATCGCCATTGAATTTCTCATCCACTGTCTTTTTTAATAATGCAGTAAACTCTATTCCAGCTTCTGGCTTGGAAGTTGTAGAATGACCGTTGTTTGAAGAATTAATCATTTTCAGAAGATCGAAAGTGCCTGTATAGACATCGTTATAGATGTTTGTTTTCAGCTCTTTAATTTCTTGATCAGTATCGATTGTAAAATCAGTTTCAGTAATAGAATTACCATCCGTTGCATATCCTGCTGGTGGAATAACTTCTTCTACATGATAGGTAGAAAATGGAAGGGCATTTGCTGTAGTTTCAAAGAAGCCATTTGCATCCGTTGTGAATGTACCATCCTGTGTATTGGCAGTACCTGTTGTTGCAAATGATTGTGGAAGTTTAATCGCCGCACCATTACCAAAGAGTTCATCATCTGTTACTAGACCATCTCCATTACTGTCAATCCAGACTGGATTTGTTCCGGTATTGATGATGCGGAATGTAGTAGTCAGATCTGTATCACCCTGTGCATAAGTAACAGTATCTGTATCATTTTTTTGAATGTTGAATCCTCCACGGATTGGCTTTTCTGTAAAAGAATTGTCTGTATCATAAGTCAGATCTACTATTTGACCATTTTCTGTGATTTCAAATGTCTGCTCAGTGGTGCCTGCATTCAAATAACCTGTAGGTGGAGTGCTCTCACGAATTGTGTATTTTCCTACTTGAAGTGCATCGGGTGCAGATTCGTATTTTCCATATTCATCTAAAGAAAATTCGAAGATTACAGAACCTTGCTGGAATGTTTCAGATCCATTTCCGACAGAATAGGAATTTTCGTTGATTACCTGGTAGGTAGTACCTAAGAAAGTTCCATTTCCCTGAGGCGTAATTAACTTTGTTTCATCATCGATTTTTGAAACTTTAAAACCACCTTTGTTTGGTTTTTCGGAAACGGTATACTCATTACCTCCACGGAGGTTGGCAAGATCACCCTTTTCGTTGAGCATGATGTGCATGATGACTTTTCCATCTTTTTGATTCAGGTGGATCTTTCCTGCATAGAAGTTATTTGTGATGGAATAGATATCTCGATCAACACCATTTTCATCTGTGTACTTTGCATCAGGCACCTTTGTTTCTTCAACGGTAATCGTTCCTACAGGAATTGTTGCAAACTTTCCTACATAGAATAACGGATCACTTCCATCAACTAGATAATCTTCACTTAGCATTGCACCATAACGATTGTTGTCATATTTTGTTGCGACAATCCAGGATCTTGTTGGTTTGGCTGGAAGATCTTCAAGGTTGGCGTACTGATCATCATAGTAATTGATGGTAAATTGAGCACCGGATAATGGTGCTGTATTTTCATCTGTTACAGGAATATCTTCACTGACCTTTACAAGAGTGATAAGGAAAGGGTCATTTCCTGGTTGATCTGTGAAATTCAGATTCACTGTATCGGAATCTCCAATATTGAATGCACGAGAAGTGGAATCCAGATAGTATCCTTTTGGAGCAGTCAGTTCTCTGTACCACAGTTGTTTTGCATCCTGAGATACCTTGAAACTTGTGGATGCTTTTCCATTTGTGTCTGTTGTCAGCTGACCGACAGCATTCACATTGTTATCAGCATCAGATTGAGATTTATAAATGCCATAGACAGCATCATTCAAAGAATAAGCGTGAACACAGGTATCTGTAATGGATGTGTTTCCAGATGCTTTAGAAGCATTAATCGTAATATTTCTGTCGGATGGTAAATGGTAAATACGAATATATGTTCCATCTTTGTGGCCTGCAGGAACATAAAGATGTCCATTTACAGCTGTAGTTAATCCTTGAACAGTTACACCCTGATAAACTGCACTGACCATTGTATTGTTGTCAGCTAGAACACCCATATGTTGTGAAGAAGCAGGAGAATAGCTGCTGTCTGCATAAAACATAATGATGTCGCCTTTGTTAGCTGGAAGTGAGCTGATGTTTCCAAGTGTTCCATCGCTCCATGTAACACCATTGGTACTTTGAAGATCATTGCACCATGCTACTGTCGTCCAGCGTGCATCGTAGGGAGTGTCATCAATTCCAGTTATGTGATACAGATAATCTACAAAACCTGAACAGTCAAAACTGTTAGGACCAAGTCTGTTTGCGGTGCTATATGGAGAGCCTACAAGTCCTGCTCCTGCATCAAAAGTTGAAGCATAACTGCCCGAAGCATTGATGGCATTTACTTCTGTGATCAACGACGTAGCTAAAGGTGTCGAGACAATCGAGCCGATCGTTACCAAGGCAGTGAGAAGAACATTTTTTATTCGTCTTATTATTTTCTTCATTGTCTTTTTCCTTTCATTAATTTTGTTTTGAAGCGTGAATGAATTACACTTACGAGTCTCTGATTCGTTCCATACTTTCCCTCCTACATAGAAAAACTGAGAATGTTCCTCTATGTAAAAATGGATGGAAAAAGGATGGTGAAAATAAGTTCGACCATCCTTAAAATGATTTGAAAGGTTTAGGACTTATTGCTTTTTCAATCGTTATTTGCAAACATCTTCATCATATGCTGGTGTGATTATTTCAATTGATGTTTTCGTTTCATAATGTCCTGTTGCTGGTATGGTATTAGTTACAACAGAATATGTGTGCCCATAATCCTCTTGTTGTTCCATAGAATCAATATGTGCCATCACTTCTTCCTGGGTATTAAAACGTAAACCACAACTGCATTGAAGATAGGTTTCTGTTGTTTCAGGTTGATCTTCTACCCATACCTGATAACTTGTTTCTTTGGTAATTGCATCATGATGAACTTTTGTTACTGTGCAACCAACTGTTTGTTCTTTGCCGTTGTAAGAATCACCACCTGTTACCTGTGCAGAAGAATTGTTGTTAGCAGGCGTATTATTGCTTTTTGAAATGTTAGTTGAAGTTGATGGATCAGTTGCTCTCTTCAGATCTGTAGTGTTAGTTGTTGATGATTTGGATTTTGTATTTGTGGCATCTTTTTCTGTAGTTTTCTTATCTTCAACCTTAACTTTTAATTCAAAATCAGCAGAAGTTCCATTTCTTCCTACGACATGATATTTCACAGAATAAGAACCAGCTTTTTTTGGATTGACATTAGAAGTGATGGTATACCATGTAACATCATATGTGCCATCACTTTTTGCTTCAGGTTGCGTTTCTACTAATTCTGCACCACTTGAATTTTTTACGAAAGAAGACGGATCAAATTTGTCATCTACTTGAATCGTAATACTTTTACTTTTTAATTCAAATTTTGGAGCATTCTCGTCAATTACTTCAAATTCTGCTGAAACCTTTTGCGTACTATCATGGTTATTCTCATCAACTACGGTGAACCATACTTCAACAGTACCAATCTTGGAAGTGTCAATTACTTCTGGATAACAACTGACTTTTAATCCTTCTTCAATAAATGGTTTCTCCGTTTTCTTTGATTGTTTGTCGCGTGTAATCTGTACAAGGCTTATTGGATCCACAGGTGTTGCATTTTCAGAATACGTTATCTGTTTAGTTAAAACTTCAAGACGTATTTCTGTTTCCTTTGGCTGCATTTTAAATGTCACAATGATCCAAGAGATAACAGCAATCAAAAATACAACAAGAAGTGCAATATATTTTTTCTTGTTAGATTTCTTTAATATTTTTTTCAGATTCTCAAATATCTTATTTTTCTTCATATTCTAATTCTCTCTAGTAGTATTTTTCTACTACTGCAGTAATACTTATCCACAGTATAGTGGGTCTATTCTTTGGTTAGGTAAATATACCTGGTTAGGTTGGAAAGGGGTTTTAGGGGGAAACCATGAGTCACAGTTGCACAGAGCAAGACAAGCAACCCCTTAGAATCCTGTCTTCATTTTGCAGGTGCAAATTTGTGTGGCGCATGTGCAATTATCTTGCATCCTCCCGTTCACGCTTCTTTACCCAATTATCTAATAGTCGAATAATGACATCTTTCTTTTTGTTTGGCGAGTATCCTTTTGGAAAATATTTATCTATCTCTGTCATCTGGAATGATAATTTTTCTCTCTGATTTGGTTTTTCTGCTTCCATCGTTTCGATAATGAACTCTGTAGTTAGCTGCCCATCGTGGCTTAATCTTTTGAATTCCTGGCATTGTGCAAGGGATGGTGTTCGATTGTTTTCAATGATGGCATTTGCCAGCTCAATTTGTTCACTTTCTGTTAGATATGAAAGTTCTACAGCAGGATTAAAAGCAATTTTAATTTCATTCTCATGGCATCCATCCACCATGTCTTGTAATGGTTTAATCAGATAGGTTATTCTAATGAATCTTCGGATTTGATTCATACTTACTCCGATTTGCTCACCTAGCTTTGCAGCACTTTCTGACTTCCAACCAACTTGGTTGGAAGAGCTTTTTTCGTATTCAACAGGAATATCTTTATTTTCAATATCAATGCGTTTCCCTTGATGTTTCATGGCTTCAAGACGCATTTTATAGGCATATCCTTTTTCGCTTGGACGAATGTTTTCACGTTGAATATTGCTGTCTACCATTAATATGGTTGCTTGATCATCATCCAAATTGCGAACAATGACGTTCATTTCCTTCATGCCTAGATAATTCATGGCAAATTTACGTCTGTGTCCTGAAACCATCTCATAGGAACCATCGCTCGTAGGACGTACTAAGGCAGGCATCAGCATTCCATTTTCTTTAATGGAATCAATTAACTTCAGCATGTCATCATCTAGTTCAACATGGAAAGGATGATCATGAAAATCTTTTATAATATTAATAGGTAGAGAAACAACTTTCTCTAATCTTTCATCTTGCCGTTCTTCTTCAGTTGAGAATAAAGAGTCATAAGAAGGTAGTCCAAATTCAAATTTCTTACTCATGAGCATTCTCCATATAATTGAAGAGATTTAATTGATCTGTATTAGTGCAGAGTCTCATATTCCATGCTCCAACTGCATCTTTATAGTTTGCAAATGTTGCGGTTTCGTTATTACAGTGGATACAAACTGCTTTGTATCCATATCGTCCATGAATTTTTGGCTTACTCCAGGAAATTTCAATGGTAGGCTTTTCACCACAAATCGGGCACTTTTTCAAATTGAGTCTATTCATGCTGATCACATCCTATAAGAGTGATGTCTGTCACCTGAACATCTGTTGTATATATTTCCTTTCCATCTTTCATATAGGATCCAGTTTGTATGCTGCCATTGATGGTGATTGGAGTGGACTTTTTTAGGTTGTACAGTTGATCTGCAAGGCTACCCCAGGCGATACAACTGATATAATCTTTCCATGTTCCGTTTTCGCGAGAACAAGCTATCTGAAATTTGGCGAAAGATTGTCCTTTGGTCGATTGTTTTACTTCAATATCTGTATGGAGTGTTCCTGTTAAAAATACTTGATTATTCTTGTTCATTATTTCCTCTTTCCTATCGTATTAAGTCACTTCTACGTTTTTCTTTGTTTGCATGTATAACTTCTTGAGTGAGCTCGTCATAAGCAACTGCAACTTTGGAATCTCTTGCGTAGGAATATACGCTTTTTCCACTGACAGTAGCTTCGCTGGCTTTGACAGCAACAGGAATAACAGAGTTGAAAACTTTAAAGTGATGGCCAAAATTTTCATGAATCATCTCGATAGTGTCTTTGGCAAGGTTTGTTTTCATATCTGCAAGTGTGATTGCAACACCAGCAATTTTGAGATTGTTGTTAATTTTTCTTTGAACTTTGCTGACAGTTCTTAGAAGTTTTGTCATACCTTTTGCAGGCAAATACTGTGCCTGAACAGGAATAAGGACTTCATCCGCTGCAGATAAAGCATTGATTGTAAGCATTGCTAGAGAAGGAGGGCAGTCTATTAATACATAGTCATAAGATTCCTTTATTGGAGCAAGGCAATTTTTTAATATGTTTTCTCTGTCAAATTCATTCACTAATCTGGTTTCAAAATCTGATAGATCAATATTTGAAGGAATAACATCGATTCCTTCCGGATGATGAAGTACCGTACCTGCGAAATTTGCATCATTGTCTTTTATGGTAGAATCCATCATACTAGCTATAGTGTGATCCATCTCATCGCTATTTTTCCATCCAAGGGATGAGGTGAGATCGCCCTGTGGATCAAAATCCACGGTAAGAACGTGAAATCCGTTCTTTGCTAAACCAATTGCAAGATTCAGAGTGGTGGTTGTTTTGCCTACACCACCTTTCTGATTTGCAATGGCAATTACTTTACATTTTTGCATTCTATTATCCTTTCACATCAGCCATTCCAATCGATATGGCTATGTAACGTTTTAAATTGATTTATTATGGAAAAGTCTTCTTAGGAGTTGCGTCAATGGCAACGTGTAGCAATTTTCAACACAACTCCTTTATTTATGCGGATTATTTGCAGGTGCAAATTCTCCAAGCGTTAATTTATTCAGTTTGGAAATCAGGAAAAGTCCCATATTCTGGGGCTTTTTTTGTACCTTGCTGAAGGGAATTTGCTACAAGTTGTAGCAAAACATGTAGCAAAACATGTAGCAAATTCTCACCAATATCTGCTGTGTCTGCACGCAAATTATGTATTTCATTTTATTTACCTTTTAACATTGTTCGTAAATTATTAAATGTATCTTGAATAGGTGATGCTCTTCCATTTGTAATATCTTCATCTGCTTCTGCAAGTAACTCTAGTAATTTGATTCCTGATTTCATATATTTTGATATTTGCTTCAGTGATTTCTTAAGTATGCAGATGATTTAATAGCTTTTCGTATAGAATACATAATGGTGTTTTCTGAATTAAATATATGCAAATTAAAAAATGATATGACGATACAATCTATTTATGTCGTTATACTTCAGAATTATTTGAAAAAAATTGGTTTTATAAAAAATGACATATTTTGAATGATATTACAATATGCATTCTTGTGATTTTGCATATCGTAGAAAACATAAAAAAACATTGCTTATATATACAAAAATATGAGTTTCATGTATGCTCGATATGAAAGGGCTTTCAATAGTGAAAGAGTGGTGTTAATGAAGAAATTAAGTATTTTGTTATGCAGTATTGCATTAGTTGGATGCGCTAATAACGCTTCTGTGAAGGAGTCATCTAAGACAAGTGTATCAGATGATACAACTGTTGCAGATACATTTACAGGTGCTTCAGAAGGCAAGTACTTCTATAAGGACAGTGCTTTAACAGATGATGCATTATGGAATGTAATGGCTAGCTATCAGGCAGCTCCAACAATTGCGACTGTAAATCCAGATGGTTCTCCAAACTTGGCTGTATTCATGCCAGGATTACCAATGGAATTGGATGGAGAAAGATATTTTGTATTTGGTTTATCTGATAACCAGACAAAGTTAAATCTCGAACAAAATAAGACAGGTGTATTAGCTTTATATCAGTATGATCCTACTGCTGAAGATAAGATGGAACGTAACGTTGGTGCACGTATTAAGTTTGAAATCGTAGAAGATGAAAAAATCATTGAAGCATTGAACAAGGCAAATGATAATGCAATTAGAGAAGGTTCAACAATTTGCCATGTTGTAGAAGTATTACCTTTAGGTTAATTCTTTAAAAAACTGAATAGTAAGAAAGGATTCAAATAACTAATCTGAATCCTTTTTTTAACATTCTTTCATTCTTAGCGTAAGATATATGCATGAATCCAATTATTTTTATTTTATTATGCTTTGCTGCTTTAGGCTTATTTGACAAGATATTGAAAAATAGACTTGGTCTTGCATCTTCTTTTGATAAGGGGATGGTTACGATGGGCGATTTTATGTTAAGTGTTGGAGGCTTTTATTGTATCGCTATCGCATTTTTGAATGGACATGCAAGTTTGTTTGAGAATAAAGAGATGATTATTTCTAGCTTGCTGGCGCCGGACCTTGGTGGATATTCAATTGTTGAATCTATGTCACAATCGAATTGTATTTTGATTTTTTGTGGTGTTTTATTAACATCTACTTTGGGATGTCTGATTAGTTTTCAACTGCCAATCTTTTTGAATGAATTAAATAAAGAAGATCTGACGTATTACTTAAAAGGTGTTGTCTATGGAATTGTAGGATTGCTTCCAGTGTTGATTGTGTGCGGTTTTTTATTGCAGATTGATCATTTTATGATTTCATTTCTACCAGCTATCTGTATTTGTGCAATTTTGATTGGATTGTTCTTTCTATCCTTTCATACATTAATTGTTGTACTTACGATCTTTTCAAGAATTGTTCAAATAGCAGGATATATTTTCTTTTTTCTTGTCTGTATGACTTTTTTCTTCAACATGGGTTTTACAAATACAACTTTAATTAATGAAGCGTTACGCATTGTGTTTCAAATGAGTATTATTGTGAGTGGATCTTTAGTATTTTGTGAAATTGTTTTAAGAAAGTTCTCTAAACAGATTGAAAAAATTGGAGAGATTCTTCAAATTGATAAATATTCAGTGATGGGAATCATTTTATCGTTTGGAACAAGTATAGCAATGCTTCCTTTATTTTCTAAGATGAATCGAAAAGGAAAAATATTGAATGCTGCATTTTCTTTGAGTGGGGCATTTGTATTTGGTGGACAGCTTGGATTTATTGCGGGAGTAAATCCTGGAAGTATTACATGGTTTGTTGTGGTGAAACTTGTTGCGGGAATTGCGGGTTTACTGATTGCAAATATGTGTGAAAAACGGAATCTGGCATAATGAAAACAGCTAATCTATTGGTTAGCTGTTTTACTGGTTTAGTCTTCAATTTTTTCAAATACAGGGATGTGATCGATTGGCGCTTTTGCCTTGATTGTTGTGTTTCCTTTATAAATTGCGTTATCAAGCGTATCTTTCCATGTTCCTTCTGGCAGATAGACATCTCTTTCAAATTGATTCATTTCTAGTATTGGTGCAACGAGATATTTGGAACCAAACATGTATTGAGAGTATTCATTCCAGCATTTTTCATCTTCTGGGAATTCATAGAACATGGCACGAATGATAGGGGAACCATTTTTGCTTGCTTCTTGATATAAAGATTTCAAGTATGGTTTTAATTGTGTACGGATATTGAAGTATTTTTTGAAGATTGTATATGCCTCTTCTCCATAGGACCATAATTCATTTGGATGTCCTGTATATAAATATCCTCCCCCAAAGTCTCTATCATCTAATGGCGCAATATCATCATTTGGACCACGATCACCATGCATTCTAAGTACTGCAGTAAATGTAGCGAATTCAAACCAGCGAATGAGCAACTGCTTAAATTCATCACTTTGCCAGTCATCTGTCATAAAACCACCGATATCACTTGTCCACCAAGGAATACCAGCAAGTCCCATATTGAGTCCACATTGTAATTGATCACGTAATGATTCAAATGTAGAAGGGACGTCTCCAGACCATACAACATTTGCATATTTTTGAGAACCAGCCCAGCAGGAACGTAATAAAGAAACAATTTCCTTTTGCCCTTCCTTTTTCTCATTTTCGTAATAAATTCTTGAATAGTACTGTGGATAAATATTGGAACAAGATAAAGCTGGTCCAAGATAATAGCGATAATGATCAAAATCATAGACACCATAATCAGGTTCTGAATTATCGAGCCAGAATCCATCGATGCCAAGATCATAATAATTCTTCTTACAGATATTCCATACATATTCACGACATTTTGGGTTTGTGGCATCAATTTCAAGGCAGTCACCTTGATATTCATATGTCTGGTTGGATCCTCTTTCTGTCTGAATGAGATATCCTTTCTGGTACATTTCTAAGAAGTTTTCACTTTTTTTATCAACGGAAGGCCATACAGATACAATGACTTTGATGCCTAGTGAATGTAATTCATCTACCATCTTCTTTGGATCAGGCCAGTATTTTGGATCAAACTTCCAATCTCCCTGGTATGTCCAATGGAAGAAGTCAATGACAATACAATCAATTGGAATACCTTCTTTGACGTATTTATGTGCAACCTCTAATACTTCTTCTTGTGTTCTGTATCTTAATTTACATTGCCATAAACCAAGCATATTATCTGGATATTCTGGTGCTCTTCCCGTTACGCTTGTATATGTTTCAAGAATCTTGTCTGGTGTATCATCACAAGTGATCCAGTAATCTAGTTCTTTAGAACATTCACTAATCCATTCTGTTTTGTTATTGCCGAAGCTGACTCTTCCAACACATGGGTTGTTCCATAGAAAGCCATAACCTAGTGATGAAATGTAAAATGGAACAGAAATTTGTGAATTACGCTGTTGAAGATCCAGGATGCATCCTTTTAAATCTGTCTGCTTCTGCTGGTATTGTCCCATACCAAAAATCTTTTCGTGATCGTTTGCTTCGAAAGACTGAATGATTTTATAGTCACCACCAGTATGTGGAACATATTGTCTTGATATGTATTTTAAGCAGCGACTTTCTTTTGAAATCGTTCCATCATAATTTCTGAAGTATTCTTGCAGGATAATTTGATCATCTTTGTAGTAGGTGATGACACCGTAATCATTAATGACAGCTTTGATTCTGCCATTAGTAATAGATGCCTGGTGTGCATCGATTTGTACCACTGGTAAAGATGAATCCACTTTTTCAGTGAGTGCCCATGTGTAATCTGTAAATGAAGGGTATTTTGTAGAGCGAAAACGGAAGGCATTTTTTCCCCATGCCTGCAATGCAATTGTTTCAGTGTAGAAATGTCCATATAAGATATTATGTTCTGTATAAAATTCCATAAATTTAGTACCTCTGCTATTGATTATATCGCTATTCGTATTTTGAAAATAAAAAATCATCACTTTTATACAGTGATGATTGGGAAAGAATTGACTTTATCAAGAAACATTTGCAGTATACAATATAAGAAATTGATGATATCAATGTGAAGGAATATCTATGCGGTCATGGATGAATTTTTCATATGTGGATTATGAAACACAGAAAAGATATCCAAAGGTAAGTACATACTAGTATAAACAAGTGTCTGAAACAAAAGAGGTATAGAAATGTGGTTTTACAAAGGTGTAATATTTGATTTTAATGGAACTTTGTTTTTTGATAATCCAAAACATATATTAGCCTGGTCAAAGATATCTCAAGATATTAGAA
This sequence comes from uncultured Bulleidia sp., assembly GCA_934725105.1. Taxonomy (GTDB): domain Bacteria; phylum Bacillota_I; class Bacilli_A; order Erysipelotrichales; family Erysipelotrichaceae; genus Bulleidia. The sequence continues at coordinate 17,017 of CAKVBD010000021.1, forward strand.
ACCATGGAATCAGTGAAGAAGAACTGCATGAACATATCAATGGTGTACCTAATCATAAAGTTGTTGAATATATGTTCCATGGACAATGTACAGAACAACAGATGAAAAGATATTCGGAACGAAAAGAAGAATATTATCGTCAATTCTGTAGAGAAGATAAAGATAGTTTCCATTTAGTGAAAGGTGCAGAGGCTTATTTCGATGCATTGAAGAAAGAAAATATTCCTTTTACGATTGCTTCTGCATCAATTAAGCCAAACATTGATTTCTTTGTGGAATCATTTCATCTTGATCACTGGATAGATCCTTCTTCCATTGTGTATGATGATGGAACATATGAAAGTAAAATTGCAATGTTTAAAAAAGCAGCGGATGTTATTGGGGTTGATATTCACGACTGCTTGATCATTGAAGATAGTATGAGTGGGATTTCTAGTGCATATCAGGCAGGGTGTGATCATATTGTTGTGGTTGGTTCTGCAAATAAAAAAGAGGAATATGAAAAAATGCCAGGTGTCATTCAAGTCATTGATTCTTTTGAAAATTTTGTATAAACCATAAAATTGAAGAATAAAAGGGATTTTGAAAATGTTTATTGAAGAAAAAAGAATTCAGTTAAAAAATGGAAAGGAAGCGTTTATTCGTAATCCAATAAAAACTGAAGCAAATGAAATGATTGCATTTCTAAGAACAGTATCGTCAGAAACACCATATTTATTGCGTTATCCAGAAGAATTTGATTTTTTGAATGAGAGTACAGAAAGTGTCTGGCTGAGACATGTGGTTGTTTCGCAAAAGGAAGCAATGCTTGTGTGTGAAGTTGATGGAAAGATTGTTGGAAATTGTCATATCGAATGGAATGATACTTTGAAGACGAGACACCGTGCAAGTATTGGAATATCTGTTTTGAAGGAATACTGGAATTTAGGAATTGGTACATATTTTATGAATGCAATGATTGAAATTGCGGAACAGAATCCATTTATTTTACAGATAGAATTGGATTATATTGAAGGAAATTCTCGTGCGAGAGCACTGTATGAAAAGATGGGATTTCGCATTTGTGGAATTTTACCAAATGCGTATCAAATGAAAGATGGAACAATGTTAAATGAATACAAAATGGTAAAAGTATTAAAAAAATGAGTGCTATAATTTCCTGTAGAAGATCGAGGCGATAATAATGGAAGATCTAATGCAGTTTCTTCGTGAAGAAGGTTTATCTGAAGATGTATTACATGAGGTACATGAGTATGCGGTTTCTCATCCAGTGAGTGATGCTATGAAGCAACGTATTCCTGTACCTCATTTTATGTATTATGGCGTGAATGTGTGGGAAGATGCATTATGTGCTTTGTTATGTGGGAAAAACATATTGCTTGTTGGTGAAAAGGCAACAGGAAAAAATGTTCTGTGTGAAAATCTTGCCTGTATATTTCAAAGACCAAGCTGGGATATTTCATTTCATGTAAATATGGATGCAGCTAGTTTAATTGGTACAGATTCTTTTGAGAATGGAAGCGTTGTGTTTAGAGAAGGGCCTGTATATAAGTGTGCTGTGAATGGTGGTTTTGGTATTTTGGATGAAATCAATATGGCGAAAAATGAAGCACTGGCTGTATTGCATTCTGTACTGGATTTTAGAAGAGTGATTGATGTGCCTGGGTATGACCGTATTGTTTTAAAGGATGAAACAAGGTTTATTGCGACAATGAATTATAATTACGCTGGTACAAGAGAATTGAATGAAGCTTTATCTTCTAGATTTGTGGTTATTCAGATGCCTCCAATTACACAAGAAGATTTGCAGAGACTGTTGAAAAATCAATTTCCTGATATGTTGGATAAATATGTGAAGCAGTTTGCGTTATTATTTCTGGATTTTCAAAAGAAGTGTGAAAATACTGAACTGTCTACAAAAGCATTGGATCTTAGAGGAATGCTTGATGCGATTGATTTGATACATAAAGGATTAAGTGTGAAAGAAGCTTTGGATCTAGGTATTACAAATAAGACATTTGATATATATGAAAAGCAATTGATTCATGATGTGATCAATGCAAGGATCTCTTCTAAATTATTGCCTTCTGAGATATTTCGATGAGAACGTATAATGCGGTAGAAAAGCGTGCAGTGAATCAAATCTGGACGGCGAGTGGGAAATATCATTTTGAACCACTCTTTTTAGCAATCCATAAACGAAGCGGAATTCCAAACTTTTATATGAATCTAGTGATTGGCTTGACATATAAGTATTATGGGGAAGATATTGTGAATCAGTTGTTTGATTGCTGGAGAGGGGATATGCATCAATCTATGCTGGATGATCTAACATGGCTGATGCTTGAAGATATTGTCTACGAAAAAGAAATTGTGCATCGTCCTGTATTGCATGAATTGCGTGAGCAATATGCAAAAAACTTTTTTGCGAGTGAATATCAGCTTTCTAGACAGGAATGGATGAGTAAGAATCAGTTGGTTTATACAATGCAGGTATCGCATTATTCTCGAATTCTGGATAGAAAACAGCCTGTGATGACAATGCGTGAAAAACAATTGTCTGATGCTATGCGTATTCAGGAAGATATTAGCCAGTCTATGTTGATGCATACAATTTTAGATATCTTTAAAAGCTATGATTTATTTGATGGCAATAGGCATGAAAAACATCCGCATGTATTTCATTTGCATGGTTTACTTGCAAGTGTTATGACGCATCTTATGCCAACACAGCTTGTGAAAACGGATCGTGTTGTGGTGATGCGTTCTTCTCAAATTGATGAAGAGGGAGAAGGTTTTCTGCAATCTAAAAATACAAGTAATATTGTTTTGAAACAACATGATTCAGATCGTATGTATATTGAAAGATGTTTTGGCAGATCAATTTATTCCAATCAAAAATTAAATTTATTAGAAAAACAGATCTGTACTGGAAATCATACAGGTTGTCATGTATGGATCACAGATGGCATAAAAGATGATAAAGAACAGATTACTGCAGAAGAAAGATATTTAAGAGATCAGGCTGCTCTGCAGGAAAAAAGAAATCAAGAATACTACTATAAAAATATAGCATTGCATAAAAGCATGATTTATAAATTGAAAAATGAAATTGAAAATTCATTGTTGATTCATCAACAGAAAAATGCACTTGTTGGACGTAGTGGAACACTTGATACGAGAAGAGTGTATCGTGCAGTGTATGTAAATGATGATTGTATCTTTTTAAGGAGTGAAGAAGAAACAAGTCCATTGTTTTCAGTGGATCTTGTCTTAGATGCTTCTGCATCTCGCCTGTCTTTTCAGGAAGTGATTGCTTCACAAGGGTATGTTCTTTCGGAAAGCTTGAAGGCTTGTCATATTCCGGTAAGAATATCTGAATTTAATAGTTTACGGGGATATACAGTTTTACGAATTTTGAAGTCATTTCAAGAAAAAAGGAGTGAATCTGTATTTCAGTATTTTGCTTCTGGGTGGAATCGTGATGGATTGATGTTGAAAGAAATTGGAAATTTGCTGGAAGAGGAACATGGGGATGTGAAAGAACATTTAGTGATCATTTTAACAGATGCTTCTCCGAATGATAGTTTTCGCATTCATGCATCAAAAGAAAATCCATTGGGATGTAACTATGAAGATGATGCAGGCGTGAAAGATGCAGCTAACGAAGTTAGAAATTTGAAGAAAAATGGTATTCGTGTTGGGGCAATTTTATTTGGAAGTCATGATGCTTCTAAAGAAGCAAGAATGATTTATGAAAATGAATATGTAAGAATGAAAAGTGTTGATCAGCTAGCAAATGCCGCAGGTTTTTTGATTCGTAAAGAGGTTGGAGAAATGAATATATGAAAGCAGTTTCATAAATAGAAATATAAATGTGGGTAAAAAATGTGATTTTTTTAACACAAATAAAAAAATAGGACTATAGTAACAATAGATATTGCAGAGCAATCCAATTTGATTCCTGACTTAATAATAAGCTATCAACCATAATTCCTGAACTCTGAAATAAAGCGACTGTTAAAACAGTTGTTAGGGGAGGACCTAAAATGATTGGTTTTATTTTATGTTTGGCTCTGTTGATTGTTGGTTACCTTACATATGGTAAAGTTGTTGACAACACATTTGGACCAGATGACCGCGAAACACCAGCAGTTCGTATTAATGATGGTGTTGACTATGTCGTAATGCCACAATGGAAATTATTTCTTGTGCAGTTATTGAACATTGCAGGATTAGGACCTATCTTTGGCGCGTTGCAAGGTGCACTTTGGGGACCTGTTGTATTCTTATGGATTACATTTGGTACAATTTTTGCAGGTGGCGTACATGACTATTTCTCAGGTATGATCTCTGAACGTAATGATGGTAGTTCTATTGCTGAAGTTACTGGTAAATACTTAGGACCTTTAATGCAGAATGTTATGAGAGTATTCTCTGTTGTACTTCTGATCATGGTTGGTACTGTATTCGCAGTTGGTCCTGCAGGATTAATTGTTACATTGTTTAAGAACAGTGGTGCTTCTGGACTGCTTACAACAACATTGTTCTGGCTGATCATTATCTTGACGTATTACTTTATCGCAACATTTATTTCTATTGATAAGATCATTGGTAAGATTTATCCAGTCTTTGGCATCTGTTTGATTATCATGGCAGTTGGTGTCATCATTGGTATTTACACAAATCCTGCATTTACAATTCCAGAAATCTGGTCACATTTCTATAATATGCATCCATCTGGAACACCTATCTGGAGCTTTATGTTTATCACCGTTGCATGTGGAGCAATCTCAGGATTCCATTCAACACAGTCTCCATTGATGGCTCGTTGTATGAAGAGTGAAAAGCAAGGTCACTTTGTATTCTATGGTGCAATGGTTGCTGAAGGTATTATTGCCTTGATCTGGGCTGCTGCTGGATGCGCTTTATATAAAACAACTGGTGGATTAAATACAGGATTAGCTGAAGTACTTGCTGGTGGTCAATCAGCAGCTATCTATGATGTATGTTCTAGAACAATGGGTGGCATTGGTGTTGCATTAGCTATGATTGGTGTTGTTGTATGTCCTATTACATCTGGCGATACTGCATTTAGATCTGCTAGATTAACATTGGCTGACTGGTTCCATATTGATCAGGGATCTTATGCAAATAGATTGAAGCTATGTATTCCTGTATTAGGTGCTGGTGCTATTTTAGGTATTGGTAATGCAACTGGTTTGATTGACTATACAGTTATCTGGCGTTATTTCTCATGGACAAACCAGACATTAGCAATGATCGTATTATGGGCTGCTTCCATGTTCTTGTTTACTGAAAAGAAGAACTATTGGGTAACTGCTGTTCCAGCAACATTTATGTCTGCAGTATCAGCAACTTACTTTATCTTAGCTCCTGAATGCCTGGGTGGATTTATTAACACAAAGACAGCGGAAGGTGCAGTTATTTATAATACTGCTATTGCATACCCAGTTGGTATCGTATTTGCAGCATTGATGTTATTCTTATTCATTCGTGCAACAAAAACACATAAAGCTTAATATTTAGAGGTTTACTTATGATTTTCATGCCATATCCGTTAAGTACATTACATCTTGATAAAGAAGAATTAGAAATAGATAAAAAAACATGCAAGAAGATTGGTCCTTGCGGTGTTGGAAAAAAAGCACTGTATTTAAACAGTTTCTTCATTGATCGTAAATATTATGTTCCATATTCATCTATTACACGTGTTTTTAAACGTATTGCGATGAGTGAAGGTGGATTTAGTGGAAAAGGAATGTTTGCGACAATGTCATATCTTGTTGTGGAATATGATAATGGGAAACAAAAGCAATGTAATTTTAAATATGAAGATCAGGTGGATGAAGTATTGCATTCTTTAAAGAAAGAACAGCCACAAATTAAATTGTATTCAAAAGCTGGTGAAGCAAAAATCAAGGAAGAGGAAGAAAAGAAGAGATTAGAAATCTTATCTCGTCCAAAATTGCATGCTTCACAAGAAAAAGAAATTGCTGAATTGGAGAAGGCAATTGCGTATCTTGAAAAAGAACCTTCGTATTCTGAACGTTTAAGCGCTGCAGCAAAGCGTAAAAGAGCATATTACAGAACACGTCCTAGTTATCGTTATGTTGCGATGGCAATTACAATTCTTGGGTTTATTGCATTGATTTACGGTATTTATTCATTTGCGCATCATAGTGATTTTGGTATCTATTTTGCATTATTTGGAATTGCGGCAATCTTTACATTTGCGGGATTGAGTGTTTTGCCAACAGCACGAAATAATAAGACAGCTGTAATGAAATATAATGATGATGCAATTTCCAGGATGGAAAAATATTTAGAAGGATATGTGAAGTTTCCTCTTCCTGCTCGTTACGCACATCCAATTGTTCTGCAAAGAATGATTCGGGTGATTCAGCAAGGACGAGCTTCTACGAAAGAAGATGCATTGAACGTTGTAAAAGAAGACTTGAAGGCCTTGAATGAGAACGTGCAGGTATCGCAGGAAGAATATGATGAAGTTGTAGCAATCAAAGCAATGTTCTTGAATGCAAATTATGAATAATTGAAAAGCTAGCAGATTTGCTAGCTTTTTTAAATGGAATGCTTTTTTTCTTTTTTGATTTCATACATCTTTGTATCCGCAAGTGAAACTGCTTCTTCTAATGATAGCTGCTGATTGCGGTGAATCGACACTTCTCCAATGGAGAAAGATAATTTGAAATGCTTATTTTTAGATGCTTCGATAGTATATTGTGTATTTATGAAATCTGTATCACATAAAGGAATTGATGATATTACAAGAAACTCGTCTCCGCCATAGCGCATGATAAATGCATCGTCTTGAAATAGTTTGCGTAGTTTATTGGCAGTGAATTGTATTGCAAGATCTCCACTTTCATGACCATACGTATCATTGATTGATTTCATATCATCAATATCTGCAAATAAGATATATGCTTGTTCCTGATTTGCGAGAATTTTTCTAAATGCGTCTTTTCCGTATTTCTCAAGCCCAAATCTGTTGTAGCAGCCTGTTAAAGAATCTTGTACATAAAGACTATCTAATCTGCGATTGATACGTGAAGTCATGATTTTCTTACGAAGATTCTCTAAAGATGTTTCTATTAATGATAGATATACACCAGAAAAACCGCAATGATCAAACGTTGGAACACCACGTGTCAGGGTGCAGCCAATGATGGTTGAACCATATGTTAGTGGACATAGCATATATAAATCATTTTCCATAGGAATAAATGAAGGAAGAATTGATGAGGAGTTATAGGTTGCATAGAAATGTGTTAAACTGTCTGAATGTAAACCTTTTTTTCCGTACGCAGATAATAAATGCATTGTTTTGGAGTAATGTGAAATACCACTTGGATTTTCGAAGTTTTCAAAATATGCACCATCAATCATACAGTAAACTTCTTTGACACCAAGCGAGGAAGAGAATTCTTCTAGTACGTTTCCAAATTCATTTAATGAATTACAGGCAAGTAATGCAGGTTCGAAATGAGAATGGATCCAATGGAAATTATGTAGTTCCTGGTTGATATGTAAAAATCTTTCGGAGAATAAATGGAGTCTTTCCTGGTTGTTTTCACCAGTACTTTCTTCTTTGATTAGTTCAAACCTGGATGCTGCTTTGGCAGGAAGATTTTTATTTTGTAAAAGCTGATAAAGACTTTGTACAGCATCATGTCCAATTTGAAAATAATTACGGTCAATAGTAGTGATGCGTGGAGAATATGCGTATGCAAGTTCCTGGTTATCAAATCCTGTGACAAATACATCTTCAGGTACACGAATTCCATGCTTTTTTAAAACATCAATAAATGCTCTTGCGTTGTTGTCGTTAGCGCATATAAAACAGTCAGGCAGTGGGTGTTTAGAATGAATATATTCTTCTGCTGTTCTTTCTCCATCATCACTGTCCCAGCTTTCTCCATAGCATCCTAAGTTATTGATGCCGTGCAATTGACAATATAAAAGATATGCTTTTTTTCTTTCTTTTGCTTCTTCACTGCTTTTATGTCCGCCAATAAATACAGTACTTTGCACATTCTTTTCGTTTGTTAAATAATCCATTAATGTATGTATTGCGCATGTGTTGTCTGTTCCGATTTCATAGGTATGAGGTAATGGATAGTTGATGGAGATAACAGGAATATTGAGTGCTTTTGCCTTGTTTGCGATGGATTGGCGATCTTTTAAAGGCCATGCACGATTTCCTTGGATAATGATTCCGTCATAGTTTGATAATGTTGGAAGATGCAAAATCTCTAGAACAGATACATCGACTTTCTGGTCGATGTATTTTGCTAATGCATTGAATACAGTGAGTTGAATGTTTGTATTTTCTTGAATATATTTCTGCATTCCTTGTAATAACTTGTAGGAATGTTCATAGTTCCATTCGAATGTAATGTATGCGAAATGATATGTCATTATTAATATTCTCGTTTTCTATTTCTATTATAAATCATTTTGTTAGAAATCTATCTTTGAAATTGGTTGTTAAATGGTTATTTAAGTTGGAGTTAAATAGAAACAATTGATACAAATTGTTTAATCACTCTTTTCTTTTTATGTGATCATACATATAATGTATTAGTTCAAAAATGAACTATTCATAAATGGAGGAACTATGTTTGATATTTCGTTTGCTAATAAGATAGTAAAAGCATATACAGATCGTTGTAGGGAATTGTGTACAGAGCTTGCAATTCCGCAGACTGCATTCGATATTCTGATGTTTCTGGCAAATCATCCGGAATACAAGAGTGCAAGAGATGTTGTAGAAATTAGAAAGATTAAAGCAAATCTTGTTTCAATCAATGTTGAAAAGCTTGTGCATGAAGGATTACTTGAAAGAAAACATATTGCAAGGGATCGAAGAAAAGTAGAATTATCGATAACTGAAAAAGCGAATGCAATTGTTGAAAAAGGAAGAATTGTTCAAAAAGAGTTTATAGAACAGTTAATGGATGGTATTGATGCGAATACACTTTCTTGTATTCGCAAAGGATTTCAGAAAATGGAAAAGAATATTGAAAAAATGGAGGAAAAATAAAATATGTCAATGTTGTGGATTATATTGGTAACATTCCTTGCGGGAATGGGTGCTGGACTTGGAACTGGATTTGCGGGAATGAGTGCCGCAGCTGTTATTACACCGATGCTTGTTACGTTTTTGAAGCTGGATCCATATATGGCTGTTGGTATTGCATTATCTTCTGATGTACTGGCAAGTGCCGTTTCAGCGTATACATATGGAAAGAATAAGAATCTAGATATTAAAAATGGCATCATTATGATGCTGAGTGTTTTGGGATTTACGGTTGTTGGCAGCTACGTTTCATCATTGCTGCCTTCTGCAACAATGGGTGGATTTTCTGTGTTTATGACATTTTTGCTTGGTATTAAATTTATTGTTAGACCTGTTATGACAACGAAAGAATCAATGCAGAATGTATCTGCTAAGAAACGTGCAATTCAATCTATTATCTGTGGTGTGTTAATTGGTTTTATCTGTGGGTTTATTGGTGCAGGTGGTGGAATGATGATGCTATTGATTTTAACATCTGTACTTGGATATGAATTGAAGACTGCCGTTGGTACAAGTGTATTTATCATGACATTTACTGCTTTAACAGGTGCTGTTTCCCACTTTGCGATTGGTGGAATGCCTGATGTGACGGTTTGGCTGTTGTGCATTGTATTTACTTTTATATGGGCAAGAATTGCGGCAGTATTTGCGAATAAAGCTTCTGCAAAGACTTTGAACCAGGCTACAGGTATTATTCTTGTGATTCTTGGTGTAGTTGTTATGGGGTTTCAGTTTTTTGTGAAATAAGAAAAATGAGTCTGAGTGATATGCTTAGGCTTTTTTTGAATTTACATATAATTAATAGAAAGAAGTTAGAATGAGTGCAGGGAGGAAAGCGGTATGAAACAAGGAAAAAAGAATATTGATACTAGTGAATATTTAGCATTAGGTATTAGTCTTGGAATGCTTTTTGGTGTTGTTTTTGACAATATCGGACTTGGTGTGTGCTTAGGTGTTGCGGTATCTTTATTGCCATCAGCTTTTCAGAAAAATAAGAATGATGTGTATGAATGATAGACATTTTGTTTACTGGAAATTGAATGCAAAAGAAAAGTTTCAAAGAACAATGTATATGATTCCTTTTGTGGTCATCCTCTGTTTTCTAACTCCATTTTTCATGAGAGAAAAGTGGGTGATAAGTGATATTACTTTGATCGTATTACTTGTCTGGCAGTTGATTGATACGTATATAAAAATGATAAAAGAAAAATAAAACTCTGTATGAAGGGTACATACAGAGTTGTTAATGAAATCAATTATCTTCCTGAAAGAGTTTTTCTCTTTGCTTTAGACTCTTTTTTAACCAGGAGCCTTGCAGATAATAAATTAAGAATAGAGCACTTGTCATTACCCAGGAAATTGGAAAACAGATAAGTGTATCAAATAATGTCTTTGCTGGATAGAAGATGATCCAGCAGATTCTAAATGCACCAATGCAAAGTGCAGTAATTACCGTTGGGATAAATGAATCACCACAGGCACGGATACTGGAAGATAAGATTTCTACAAAGCAGAATGTTGCCCATAGAGGACAGATGAATTGTAGAATTTCCATGCCGATGCGGATGACTTCCTGGTCTTGTGTAAATAGGTGATATAGGATGCTTCCTCCAAAATAACAAATGAGTGAAATCGTTGCAGCACCAATAAAGTACATGATTGTTCCGATATGAATTCCTTTTTTGACACGGTCGATTTTGCCAGCGCCGAAGTTTTGACCACAGAAGGTAAGTACGGCTTGTCCTAATGCACCAGATGTATTCCAGAATAATGCATCAATTTTACCGAAAGCTGTATATGCAGCAACTGTGTCAGTACCATAACCATTCACACTTGTCTGGATGAACAGGTTTGCGACACAATATAGACAGGATTGAATCCCGACAGGGAAACCAATTTCTATAATATGTAATAGCACTTTCGAATCAAATGTTAATTTTGAAAGATGAAATGCATATGATTCTGTTGTAGAGGAAAGGACTCTTAATGTAAGAAGTGCAGATACAACTTGTGCAATTGTTGTTGCGATTGCTACACCGGCAACGCCCCAATGAAAGAAAATAACAAATACAATATCTAAAACAATATTTGTAATACATGAAGCAATTAAGAAATACAGTGGTCTTTTAGAGTCACCGATGGCTCTAAGAATTCCCGAACCATTGTTATAAATGAGTGATGGTATCATTCCGACAAGGAATATACGCATATATGTAATGGAATAATCCATAATATCTTCTGGAACCTTTAACAGCTCTAAGATCCATGGTGTGAATGCAATCCCTAGAACTGTTAATACAGCACCAAGTACAATTGCAAGGAACATTGAGGAGTATACACCTTTTTCAACACCTTCCAATTCATTATTTCCATAATATTGTGCAATAACGACTGTTGCGCCACTTGCAAGACCTACAACAAATCCAACAAGCAGGTTGATGACGGTTCCTGTAGAACCTCCTACAGCAGCAAGTGCTTCTTTTCCTACGAAATTTCCCACAACGATAGCATCTACTGTGTTGTATAGCTGCTGGAATAGAGAACCACATAAAATTGGTAAAAAGAATAGAAGAATCAATTCTGTAATATTACCTTCTAGCATGTTTAAACTTTTCTTCACAAAACCGTACCTCCATTGTGTATTCATTGTACTCTTGTTTTATTTGAATGCTATAATTTTTAAGAGAATAGGAGATTTTTTGATATGGTTTATGGAATTATGGCAGTTCTTTTTCTGTGCGCTGGTTTAGCGCTGACATTTTATGTTAAAAAACTGGATAATAAATTTGTTGCATATGTATGTAAAGTGACTGGAATTGCGTTTATTGCGATTGGTGCAGTTTCTTTTTATTTGTTGATGAGTGGTCAGTTTTAACGATATACTTGTTAGGCTTTTTGATGGAGAAGTTATGATAACAAGTATTGATCATGTGATTTTATTATGGATTGAAAATCATTTGCGATTTGCGTGGATGACTCCTTTCTGGAAATTGGTAACGCTTTTAGGAAATGGTGGTATTTTTTGGATTCTTGTGTGTCTTGTGATGTTATGCATGAAAAAAACAAGAAAAGCTGGAATTGTTATGGTGATTGCACTGATTGTCAATGCATTGCTTGTTAATGTCTGTATTAAAAATGTTGTTGCTAGAGTACGGCCGTATGATGCCTTTGATGATATTATTCGATTGATTGAAGCTCAAAAAGATTATTCTTTTCCATCTGGTCATACATCAGCATCCTTTGCGTGTGCATTTGGTATGTATTTAGGCTTGCATAAAGAAATGAAAAAATATTCCATTCCTTTTTTTGTGATTGCGACTCTAGTTGGTTTTTCTAGATTGTATTTAGCAGTACATTATCCAAGTGATGTATTAGGTGGTGTAGTCATTGGTATTTTAAGTGCTTTTATAGCATTGTTCCTTTTGAGTAAAATGGAAATTTATAAGCAAAATGAGGGGAATATTTCATGAATATTAGTTTTTTTGTTACGATGCTGGAAATGATTGGGAGTGCAGCATTTGCAGTGAGTGGCGTTGTTGTGGCAAAAACGAAAAAAATGGATATATTTGGTGCAGTGATTCTTGGATGCATGACTGCAGTTGGTGGAGGATTTATTCGAGATTTGATTCTTGGAATTCATCCACCACTGATGTTTCTAAATCCGTCTTATGTTCTGTGTGCTTTTGTTTTTTCAATTATTACGTTTCTTATTGAATATACAGGTGCTGATCGTTTCAGCAGACATAAAAGTTTTTCTGACTTACTGCTGAATATTACAGATACGCTAGGTTTAGCAATCTTTGCCATTATGGGAGCACGTACTGCTTTGGAAAATGGATATGTGGATAATCGTTTCTTATGCATATTTGTTGGTACTTTAACTGGTATTGGTGGAGGTATTCTGAGAGATATGCTTGCAGGGGAAATGCCACTGATCATGAGAAGTAGAGTGTATGGTGTTGCGGCACTTTTAGGGGCAATGATATTTGTATATGCATATCCTGTTTTTGGGGAATTGAATGCAATGGTATGTAGCTTTGTTGTGACTGTTACGATTCGTTATTGTGCGATTCATTATAGATGGAATCTTCCAAGGTTAAAGTAGGGTGATGAAATGGAAAATTTAGACTTTTCTGCGCGTATTAGAAATGGAGAAGACCTTTGCTTTAAAGATCGTTTATCTGTTGTGTATCATTTATCCTTGCCTGGTATTCTTGCACAGATTTCTGAAATTGTAATGCAGTATATTGATGCGGCGATGGTAGGGGTTTTAGGTGCTGGCGCAAGTGCTTCGATTGGACTGGTATCTTCTTCAACGTGGTTGTTTGGAGGGGCAATTGCAGCGTGTGCAGCTGGCTTTTCCGTACAGGTTGCACATGCGGTAGGTGCTGGAAAAGAACACCATGCAAAAGGAATCTTCAAGCAATCTTTACTTGCTAGTTTGCTGTTTTCTCTTGCCATTTGTGCTATTGGTGTACTTTTATCATTTAAACTTCCACAATGGCTTGGCGCGGATCAAGCAATCTGGAAGGATGCAACGAATTATTTTCTGTTTTTTGCATTATTTATTCCTGTTAGACAGATCAATTCTCTGTGTATGAATATGCTGCAATGTTCTGGAAATATGAAAGTACCTTCCATTGTTGCTTCAATTATGTGTCTGTTAGATGTTATATTTAACTATTTCTTGATTTTCCCTGCAAGAACAGTTTCTTTGTTTGGGAATTCATTTGAAATGTATGGTGCTGGTCTTGGTGTTACAGGTGCACAATTGGGTACTTCATTTGCGACTGCTGTGTCCATGTGTATTTTGCTGTTTTATGCGATTGCAAAAGAAAAGAAGATCGCATTTATCAATGAAGAGGAAAGCTGGATCGTAGAAAAAGACGTTTTAAAGCAGGCACTGCATATTGGTGTGCCTATGGCAATGGAACAATGTGCAACAACTGGTGCACAAGTCGTTTCTACAAGAATTGTTGCCCCTTTAGGAACGATTGCAATTGCGGCAAACTCTTTTGCGATTACGGCGGAATCTCTTTGTTATATGCCAGGGTATGGCATTGCGAATGCTTCTACAACAATGGTTGGACAGGCAATCGGTGCAAAACGGAAAGATCTTGCGAAATCTTTTGCATGGCTAACGACATTTACAGGAATGATCATTATGACAGTAACTGGATGTTTAATGTACTTTTTGTGTCCATATGTCTTTGCATTTTTAACACCAGTAGAAGAAGTTCAAAGATTAGGTGTTTCTGTATTGCGTATTGAACTGCTGGCTGAACCTCTATTTGCGGCAAGCATTGTTGCAAATGGTGCATTAAGAGGAGCTTCGGATACATTGGTTCCAGGTATTATCAACCTTGTGAGTATCTGGGGTGTGAGAATTACATTGGCATATTTCTTGTCAAAAACGATTGGTTTACAAGGTGCGTGGATTGCAATGGCTGTAGAGTTATCGGTTCGTGGAATATTATTTTTGATTCGATTGAAAAAAGAAAGATGGTTAGCAAATTGCTAACCATTTTTCGGATAATACTCATTTAAGAAATGAAATTGACCATCATATCCAAATTCTAAGATATGACAGTTTTTTAAGTGTGTTATTTCAATGCTTTGTCCAATATTGTGCATAAAGAAGCCAATTGCAGCACCATGAGAAACACAAAGAACACTGTTATGATCTTCTTTTTCCATAAGAGAAGTTAAAAAGGAAATCATTCTTTGCTTTAGATGTTCTTCACTTTCACCTCCGCAAAGTTCATAGAGCTTTGATCGTTGCTGCCAAGTGAATGCTTCTGCAATCTTGCGACTTTCGCCTTCCATTGTTCCATAACATCGTTCATTTAATTCGCTTCTTCTTTCATAGGGCATAGATGTGATTTCTTGGATTGTTTCTTCTGTTCTATGCAGCATGGAACAATAGGCGTGATCAAATGTGATTCCTTTTTCAATGAAAATCTTTGCAGCTTGTTGCGCCTGCATATGTCCTTTTTCTGTTAGAGGAGAGTCGCACATCCCTTGAATCAGATATTTGTGATTGAATAATGTTTCTCCATGTCTAACTAAATATAGTTTTTTCATATATGTATTTCCTTTAATTCTTTTTTTGCTTCTTCTACGTATAAAGAAGCGTTTTTTTGTATGGAAGCAAGTTCGCCATCTGTTAATGTTCGAATGACTCTGGCAGGAGAGCCAAGAATCAATGAATTTGGTGGAAAAACTTTGTTTTCTGTAATGAGTGAACCGGCACCTACAATTGAGTTTTCTTTGACTTCAGCATGATTCATGATAATAGCACCCATACCAACCAGACAGTTATCATGGATTGTGCATCCATGAATAATTGCACTATGTCCAATGGTTACGTTACTGCCAATGGATACAGGGCATTGATGAAATCCAGTATGTATCATAACTAGATCTTGAATGTTTGTTCGATCTCCAATTGTGATTGGGTCGTTTTCTGTACGAATGACAGAATTGTGCCATATAGAACAATTATTTCCAAATGTAACTAGTCCTTTGATGACTACATTTTCTCCAGTATATATCGTTGTCATGAGAATATTTTAATACAAATTGCTATAATAAATGTAATGAAAAAAATAAATGAAGGAAATACAGTTGGATTTGTCGTTGGAGAAGTGACATTATATGGCGAAGTAGAAAAAGTGGAAGTGATTGAAGATCGTATGTATTACACAATCTATGCAAATCATAAACTTTATCGTCATGTGGAAGAATCACGTATTATTCATAATTATGGGGTTTTATATGAATAAAATCGTAAAGGGAATTGCGCTTGCGGCAGGTACTTATGTAGCTTGTGGGCTGCAGTATCATAAAATAGATCAAACGGAATATTTGATTTCAACAGATAAAGTACAGGATGATGTATGTATTTGTGTTTTGTCGGATCTTCATTGTCGAAAGTTTGGAGATAAGCAGAGCCGAATTATGAAAATCGTTGAGCAAAGACATCCTGATTTAGTGATCATTCCAGGAGATTTGTTTGATATCGATAGAGATTTTTCGATTTCTTTTATGCTGATTGATGCTTTGAAAAATTATCCGGTTTATTTTACATCAGGTAATCATGATAATTATCTGAATCAGATGGATGAGTTGAGAAGAATCTTGCAACAAAAAGGTGTTCATGTACTGGAAGATGCAGGTGCTGTTTTTACAAAAGGGAATAGTGCGATTGAAATATTTGGAATGAGTGATCATGGTAGAAAACCAATGATTCAAGCTTCAGATCTGAAATATATGTTTCACACAGACTTGTATAAAATATTGATTTCTCATCGTCCTGAGTATACTGAATTTTATAAAAAAGCAGATTGCGACCTTGTGGTGAGTGGACATGTTCATGGTGGTCAATGGAGAATACCATTGGTAAAGCGTGGAATGTATGCACCTCAACAAGGGGTGTTCCCTGCGTATTCTCAAGGAGTACATCGTTTAAATGGGACGAATCTTGTGATTTCAAGAGGATTGGCAAGTGGAAATCCAATGATTCCTCGTTTGTATAACAATCCTGAAATTGTCTTTATTCAACTTACAAATCAAAAGAAAAACAATATCATTGCGAAGTGATATTGTTTTTTGAAATGTAACTTTGTATGAGTCTTTGATTGCATTCTTTAATCACTTTGTTATGACGAATGTATTTTCTTGTAACTCTTTCTGAAATTAAACACATAATTTCATAAGAAATAGTATCTAATTCATTTGCCATTTGTTCGATGTCAATGTGGCTTCCGAAGATTTCTACGGTTGTACCGACTTTTACGTCGTGTGGTAAGCGAATCATAGTTTGATCCATGCATACATTTCCGACAACTTCAGCATATTCTCCATCGACATAAACATTTCTACCTCTATTTTTTCGAATGAATCCATCTGCATAGCCAATTGGACAAGTTCCAATGATTTCATCTTCTTCAGCCGTATGCAATGCGCCATAGCCTACGGTTTCACCTTTATGGATCTTTTTTGTCATAAAAACTTGAGTATAAAGTGAAACGACAGGTTTTAAAGCGTTTGTATATGGAGAGAGCCCGTATAAGGAAATACCAACTCTGCATGCATTAGAAATATCGTCTTTAAAGAATATAGTTGCATCACTATTATCACAATGAATCCATTCAAAAGGATAATCCAGAGATTGTACAGCTTCTTTAAATAATTGAAATTGCTTGTTTGTAATATTGTGATCTGCTTCAGATGAACAATAGAAATGTGTAAATATACCTTCTAAGATGCACCCTGCAGATAATAAGAGAGCAAATGCTTTCTTTAATGTTGCAAGGTCTTTGAAACCCAATCGATTCATACCTGTGTCCACAGCTAAATGAATCATAAGTCCTTTACAATCGGATTGTGTAACTTTATTTACCCATTCAAGTGAAATTGCAGCTGTAGAAATGTGATTTGTGATTAAAACAGGAACATCTTCTGGATTTGTTGCACCAAGGATAAGCAGTTTACCGTGATATCCTTCATTGCGTAAAATCATTGCTTCATCTAAAGAAGAGACTGCCAGCATATCTGCACCAGCTTCTATGCAAGTACGCGCAACTTCATAATCACCATTACCATATGCATTTGCTTTCACAACTGCAATGTATTTTTTTTGGCAAATGTCTTTTGTTGTTTTTACATTATCATAAATAGAATCTAAATTGACTTCAACCCAAGTATTTCTATACATTTTTATCACCTGCTAACAATTATACGCTTATTTATAAAAGAAATATAAAAAAAGTATATTAAAAAAATTATATGAATATTTTGCATAAATATGCGATTCTAAAAGAAAAAGTTAAAAAGTTTAAAAAAAATTTAACAAAAAGTGTTGCATAACTGCAGATGTCATGGTATATTAATTAAGCACTTCCGGTAAGGAGTGTTAAAGAAAAAAACATGGAGGTTTAGCTCAGTTGGGAGAGCATCTGCCTTACAAGCAGAGGGTCAGCGGTTCGAGCCCGTTAACCTCCACCATGTGCCGACTTAGCTCAATTGGCAGAGCAACTGATTTGTAATCAGTAGGTTGTAGGTTCGATTCCTATAGTCGGCACCATTTATTTCATGGAGACGTAGCGAAGTGGCTAAACGCGGCAGACTGTAAATCTGCTCCCTCTGGGTTCGGTGGTTCGAAACCACCCGTCTCCACCATTTTATTGGTTTGAGTTTTATCAACCTGATACTGTCAGGCGGCCTATTGGGGCATAGCCAAGTGGTAAGGCAAGGGACTTTGACTCCCTCATCGTGAGTTCGAACCTCGCTGCCCCAGCCAATTTATTTACCACATATGTCTCGGTAGCTCAGGTGGTAGAGCAACTGACTTTTAATCAGTGGGTCGAGGGTTCGATTCCCTTCCGAGACACCATCTTATGCGAGTGTAGTTCAATGGTAGAACGGCAGCCTTCCAAGCTGCATACGTGAGTTCGATTCTCATCACTCGCTCTCGAAAAACCGCTTAACTGCGGTTTTTTTCATATTTTGGAAATTCCTTTTATCATAATGGATATTGTTTCAATGTTTTATTGTAAGGAGAGATAAACATTATGAAAAAAGCAGTTATTTTATTAGCAGAAGGATTTGAAGAAGGTGAAAGCTTATTAACAATTGATATCTTGAGAAGGGCAGGAATAACATGTATTTCTTCTTCTATAAAAGATAGAGAAGTCAAAGGCTGTAATGGAATTGTTACAGTAGCGGATACTTTATTTCAGAATATTCACTTAGATGAATACGATATGTTGATTTTACCTGGTGGCATGCCTGGTGCACAGAATTTAGCAAATGATGATCGTGTCATTGATGCTGTTAAGAAATTTATGCGTGAAAATAAATATGTGGCTGCAATTTGTGCGGCTCCATTGGTATTAAAAAAAGCTGATGTTACTTATGGCAGAACTTTGACAAGTTATCCAGCTGACAAGTATCGTTCAATGTTTCAAGATAGTAATTATATTGATGATGAAATTGTCGTCAAAGACGGGAATTTAATTACATCACGTGGACCAGCTACAGTATTTCCGTTTGCATATGCGTTGGCAGAGGCTTTGAATGGTGATGTTGAAACAATCAAAGAAAGAATGTTGTACAATAAGCTGGTAGAAAGTTATCGTGAATAATATATGAAATATGCAAAACTGCCTGTTGTACTATTATCTGCTTTTGCTTCTATGAAAAGAGATTCTACGAATGGAGCAATTGTTGATTTTATCTTATCAAATATAAATGAAGATTTATCAATAAAAATGGTTGCTGAAGGAGCACATGTTGGAAATGCTTCGGTTTCTAGATTTATTAAAGATTTAGGTTTATCTAGCTTTTCAGAATTGCGAGAATTAATTTTATATTCAGATAGTCAATTTTCTTTTGTAGATAGCAATTGTGTTGAAAAAGAAGTTTTTGATTGTTGTTCACATGCATTAACAATCGCAAAAGACTCTGTAAACGTACAACAGATAGATGCGTTATGTGATGCAATTGAACAAGCAAAAGAAGTAGCAATTTTTGGGCTTGGGAAAGCAGAATGTGCTGCAATATGTCTACAGATGGATTTATTTTCCCTTGGGAAAAATGCATATAGTACAATTCAATATAGTGAACAGATTACATATATCAAACAAGCAAAAAAGGATTGCTTGATAATACTTTTTTCAGCAACAAGTAGTTATTTTGAATATTATGATATACGTCAATGGAAGAATAAGATTCAACGCTCTAATGTCTGGTATATTGGATCTGGTAATGTTCCTGACTTTATTCCGCACAATGTTTCTTATCATCTTACGGATGAAGATGTTTCTCATCCAATGCAGTTGATGTATGTGGCACAATGTATATCACAAAGATATGGAAATAGAAGGAATGATTCTAAGTAACAATGTCATTAAGTTAAGCATAACCAAGAATTTTTGAGTTTTACATGGCAACATGTAAGGCTCTTTTTTTGATGAAA
>CAKVBD010000022.1 GCA_934725105.1 uncultured Bulleidia sp.
ATATTATCCCGAATTTTTACTTGATTTTCTATAGAGAAAACCTGTTTTTCGGGATAATACATAATTCGGGATAAGTGCAATGAGAGGGTCGAAGTAAATTATTTGATTTACTTCACTCTACTCTATCATGCTTCTTCTCTATTAGAAGCAATGACGAATGGTGTATATACTAATGTAGAAACACCAACGATAATGATGATCTGCCAGAGAGCACCCCATAAATTACCGCCAGAAGCTAAGAATCCAAAGATACCAACTGGAGTTGTCCATGGAACATCAATAACATAAAGTGGACAGATACCAACAGACTGTACAACATATCCTAAGATTACCGTAGCGAGTGGTGCTAAGAAGAATGGAATACCTAATAATGGATTCATAACCATTGGGATACCGAAGATGACTGGTTCATTGATATTGAAGATTCCACAAGGAATCGCTAACTTAGCGATAGCTTTGTAGTCATCTCTCTTGGAGAATAACATAATTGCAACCAATAAACCGATTGTTATACCAGCACCAGATGGGTTAAACCAGCCTGATACGAATGGTGAAGCAATGAGGTTGTAAGGACTTGTTGAACTATAATAAACGCCAGAAGCAGTTACGTCTGTTCCTGCCTGATAGAGTTCAAGGTTCTGTGCCATCATCTTTGTCATGAATGGTGTTGTAACAGCACCAAGTACATTTGAACCGTGGATACCAAACCACCATAACAGCTGCATTAACATGATAATTACGCAATAGCCTGGTAAACCAGTCATGATATTCTCTACTGGTTTCATGATTGTGGAAATAATATCAAATAATGTCATTCCAAACAGGGAAGCAATATATCCAATGATAGAAACACATAGAATAGTGATAATTGTTGGGAATAATACTGCGAATGACTGTGATACGTTTGGTGGAACAGAATCAGGAAGGGCAATTTTTAATTTGCCTGATTCAACTAGCTTTACATAAAGCAGTGTTGATAAAACACCAACAAGAATACCTACGAATAAACCTGTAGCACTTGTATAAGAAGAAGATACAACATTTGAAATTGTAACTGTTTCTCCACTTTCAGTTGTTGTGGCAGCGGATGTGTTAATGAGTGTTACAAAGGAAGCAAGTGCGACTGCTGGAACAGTCTTGTCATTTGGATGGCCAATATTCTCGGCGTAATGCATTGCGATGAGAATACAGATAGCGACAGCCATAAAGTTCATACAGCCATAGTTCGCTGTAGTGAAGATTGGTGTGAGTGCTTCTAGGAATGAGAGTCCTGGAACGTTTGCTAGAGAAATGTAATAAATTAATTCTCCTGTTTTTGGATCTGTCACACCACCTGTCTGACAAACAACAAATTGAATCAAAGTACAGAATGCACCCCAGATGACAACAGGCATGTTGTCAATGAATGAGTCTTTGATTGCGGATAAAACATTGTTTTGTTGCATCTTACCAGCAATAGTAAGAAGGCTGTTCATGAATTTATCTTTCATTTTTAAATCCCCTTTCTGAATGAAAATTCATGAAACTAATTTACATATAATGTAAAAATAAATCAATATATTTTTGAAAAAAGCATAAAAATTTTCAAGTGAACGTACAAAAAACAAAAAAATAATAAAAAAGAAGCTAAAAAAATGAGAATTTAAGATAAATACTCATTTTATGATTTCTGCATTATGGAAATATTGTTGAATGATTTTGATAGCTTCTACATAAATAGAACTGTCAGCAGAAGTATTGTAGATTGTTTGCTTACCTGAAAGGGTTGTTTGTACGCGGTCTTTTCCATATTTTTGTATCAGTGATGCATATTTGGGATTGTCTTTTGAACAATACACCGCGTTGATACCATAATAGATTTCATGATCGTTGAACGTGATCTTTTTGCGTGGTAAATCGACCAGTACTTCACAACATCCCATATGTGCATAATGTCCTTTGTTTGTGATAAACCCGTTAACATAGCGGAAGTATTTTTTATATGCATAGAAGTATGGTTCTTCACTGCAAAGAAAAATCAAACAGCCTTGTTTTCGCAACTTGGAGATGTTGATTTCATCTGTTCCATTCCACAATACAATTTGCATAGTTTTATTTTCCACGTTTCCAGTATTCTCCAACAGGTTCTTCAGGATGCGTTGTATCCCAGTGAACTTCATGTCTTTCAAAATAGCCAATTACTTTTGCATTGGAATCTCTAACTGGTGTAAAGAATTCTCTTTCCTGTTTGATAGGATTGTATGCTTCAAACATTTCGTCACTTCCAGCATCTGCTTTTTCAAGAAAGTTCATGATTTTTTTCTTTGATTCCTGATTATGACAATTGAAAATACTGTCTCCGATATGGATGCGTTCACCGTAGTGTTGTTTTGCGGTTTTGTTGATGTATTGGATTGTATGATTTCTATCACAGAAAACAATCTCATAAGGCAGTGCATTTAAAATACTTTCTAATAATTCGTTGTTCATTTGTATTCTCCTATAAGTTCTTTACAGATTTCTTTATACTGCTTTGAATATACACTGTTTTTATTCCATAGAAAAGTGGTGTCGTGATGGAGTGGTAAATTCTGGATCTTGATTTCTTTCAATGATCCATTTTTTAATTCTTCTTCTACAGATAAGCGATACAGAAATGAAATTCCACAATCATTTTTTAACAGTGAAATGATGGATGAGATACTTTCAATTTCTAAATGATTTTTAAAATCTAAATATGATAAGTTATATGTTTTTAGATAACTGTCTAATAGATCTCTTGTGCCAGAACCTGTTTCTCTAACGAGTATTCTTTCGTTTAATAGATCTTCAATATGATTGACTTTTTGAGAAAATGTATGATTCTTTGCACAGACACAAATAAAGCTATCTGTGTAATACAATAACTGTTCGTATTTATGTGATGGAAAATATCCTTCAATCAATGCAAAATGGATTTCTCCATTATCTAATTTAGCTAATAGCTGTTCAGCATTGCCATAAATAATATGCATATTCATTTCCGGATGTTTATTTAAAAATACAGATAATGGCTTTGCTAATGCATATTCCCCGGCAGTAAGCGTAACGCCAAGAACAAGTTCAATCGTAGATTGTTTTTCCTGCATTCTTTTGATCATGATTTCCTCATCATTGCGAATGACAGACATTGTTTCATATAGAATCTTACCTGCTTTTGTTAATGCAAGTTTACGATCTTGATATGTGAATAGCTTTGTATTGTATCGTTCTTCTAGGAAACGAATATGTTGAGATACTGCTGGCTGCGTAATATGTAACTCTTGAGAAGCCTTTGTATAGTTCATGCATTCGCATACACATAGAAATGTGATAATTCTTTGATCGATCATAGATACTCTCCATAATAAATTCTTATGGATATATCATAATATATAATTTAATTTTTTCTATATTATCTCCTATAATTTACATTCGGAGAAAGAAAAGAGGGGATTTTATGCAGTTATTAGTCCATATTACAAACCACGAAAACGTAGTTGATCCAATTATGATCAAACTTGCAAAAGCAGGTTTCCATGGTGCTTCTGTTGTTGATTGCGAAGGTATGTTGAAATCTTTGAATCAGGATAGTGTGGATGCACCAACAATTTTTGGTGGATTACGTCAATTTGTAAATCCAGGTCGTCAACAAAACAAGATGATTCTGGTTGTATTAAAAGATGAAGAAATTCAAAATGCAATTGATATTATTCATTCCGTATCTGGAGATATGAAATTACCAAATACAGGTATCTTATTTACACTACCAGTTACTAGATGGGAAGTGTCTAAAAACTAACTATGAGTACATTGTTTTATTTAGCTTTAGCAATGCTTGCTGGCTTGCTTATGACGCGTATTACACGTCTAGTAAAGCTTCCAAATGTCACTGCATATTTGATTGCAGGTGTATTGATCGGACCTTGTGTATTTAAACTTGTTCCAGAAGATCAATTAACAAATTTCAGTATTATTACAGAAGCAGCTTTAGGCTTTATTGCTTTCTCAATTGGTGATCAGTTTAAGCTGGATAGCTTAAAAGCCATTGGAAAACCAGCATTGATTATTACTGCTTTGGAATCAATTGGTGCTGTAGTATTTACGATGAGCATTACATTACTGCTTGGATTTGATCCAATTATTTGTATCATGCTTGGTGCATTGTCAGCTTCTACAGCTCCTGCAGCAACACTCTTGATTGTGCGTCAGTATAAGACAAGTGGTCCTTTAACAGATATGTTATTGCCAGTTGTTGCGGCAGATGATGCTACGGGTTTGATTGCGTATTCTATCTGCGTTAATATTGCGATCAACATGGTAAATCATCAATCATTTAGTGTTACAAATACATTATTACTTCCACTTCTAGATATTGTGATTGCTTTAGCACTTGGTGCTTTGCTGGGATTTTTGTTAGCATTGAGTCACCGTTACTTTAAGTCTCATACAAACCGTATGTCTTTGGCAATTGCAGGTGTGTTCCTTGGTGTTGGATTGGCAGATCATTTTGGCTTATCTAACCTGTTATTATGTATGGCAATGGGTGCTGTATATGTTAACTTGAGAGATGATGCGGAAAGAATCCTTGGATGCATTGATGACTGGACATATCCATTGTTCATGTTGTTCTTCGTTATCTCAGGTGCACAGTTGAACCTTGCAACTTTACCAAAGGTTGGATTGATTGGTATCGTTTATATCATTGCAAGATTCTCTGGTAAGTTTGTTGGATCCTGGCTTGGTGGAACAATTACACATCAGCCAGCAGTTGTGAAAGACAATATCGGCTGGGCTTTGATGCCTCAGGCTGGTGTTGCGATTGGTATGGCTACAATGGCTTTGGCACAATTGCCTGCAGAATATGGTCAGCCAATTCAGACAGTTATCTTGAGTGCAACACTTGTATATGAAGTTATTGGACCGATTGCAAGTAAGAATGCATTGAAGCGTGCTGGAGAAATTCATACAGAAGGATAAAAAAAGAATGTACCTTTGCGTGATGCAAAAGTACATTTTTTCTTACTTTGTTGAAAGAATGCAATAGATTCCAGCAAGCAATCCAATGCCTGCACCAATATAACCGATAGAACCTAGATTGATAAGATCAACTACTTTACCGCCAATGAATGATCCTGTTCCAATACCAAGATTGAAAATACCTGAGAAGAATGCCATAGCAACTGAACCAGCAGCACCTGCGTGTAAGATGATTTCGGATTGCGCTGCAACGTTAAATGCAGTGGCTGTTAATCCCCAATATGCACATACACATAATAATGAAATCAAAAAAAATGTGGATGGTTTTAACAGAAACAATACAATCGCAATATTGAGTGTCATGAGACGTAAGAAGCCAACTCTATTTTTTGAGTAGAATTTTGAAAATAGAACACTTCCAAGAATTCCTGCAACACCAAACATAGATAGGGATAGTGTAATCCATGTATCTGATAGGTTTGCGATGGATGACATGAATGGTTCGATATAGCTGTACGCTGTATAGTAAGCCGTCGCAAATAAGAACGATACTATAAAGATACTTACAAGAGATTTATTTTTGAATAGCAGTGGTAACTGGTTGACTTTAAATGGCTCTGGTTTATCTAGTGCTGGAAATACAATGGATTGGAATGCGAATAAAGCCAAGGCAATGATACCGACAAGAATGAATGTCATTCTCCATCCGAGATATAGTCCAACGATTCTTCCAAGTGGAAGGCCAAAGATCATCGCAATGGATGTTCCCGTAACGATCATACTCATCGCAAAGTCTCGATGTTGTTCATCAACAAGCTTTACCGCAATGACAGATGCAACTGACCAGAAGATTGCATGTGCGGATGCTACGATGAGTCTTGCGATAATTAAGATGAGAAATGTTGGTGCAATGCCTGAAAGAATCTGCCCAATTGCGAATACAACAAGAGTGACTAGCAGCATTGGTTTGAAAGATACTTTTGATACAGCAATCATGAGTGGTACAGATAGAATCATCACTGCCCAGGAATATGCGGTTATCATAATACCTGCCTGTGATTCACTGATGGAAAAGGTAGTAGCAATGGATGTTAATAATCCAATTGGCATGAACTCTGATGTGTTGAAGATAAAAGCGGCTAACGTCATTCCAATCAATGGCAGCCATTGTTTCATTTCTAGTTTTTTCATAATCTTCCCCTCGATTTTTAAAAACAGGAATTATTATAGACTTGAAAAGTAAAGAATAACATTAGAAATTGTCAAAAATAATGATAAAAATGCTTGATAGAGGTTTCAAAAAAGTACATTTCGTTATAAACTAATCATGCGTTATGAATCATGTCAATCAGGCATGAAACAGGAGAGGAAAAAAATGGTTAAGGAAACTGTCGTATTCGCTTTAACATCAAGCACTGATTTAGCAGCATCAATCTGCAAAAAGTTAAATCTTCCACTTGGAAAGATCAAGGTTGAACACTTTGCAGACGGAGAAATTCTTGTTGAACCACAGGAATCAATTAGAGGAAGATCTGTATTCATTGTACAGTCTACATGTACACCAGTTACAGAACATATCATGGAGGTATTGATCTGCATTGATGCTTGTAAGAGAGCTTCTGCGGGTGAAATTAATGTTATCATGCCTTACTATGGCTATGCACGTCAGGACAGAAAAGCTGCTCCACGTCAGCCAATTACATCTAAGCTAGTCGCTAACTTATTAACAGTAGCTGGCGCAAATAGAGTTATTACATTTGATTTACATGCATCTCAGATCCAGGGTTACTTTGATATCCCAATTGATGATCTAACAGCTGTTCCTATGATTGGAAGATACTTTGTTGAAAAGAACTTCCCTAAGGATTCTGTATGTGTAGTTTCACCAGATCATGGTGGAGTTGTTCGTGCTAGAAGATTAGCTGATATCTTAGATGCACCTATCGCTATCATTGATAAGAGAAGACCAAAGCCAAACATGGTTGAAGCACAGAATGTTATCGGTGATGTTGATGGAAAGATTTGTATCGTTGTTGATGATATCTGTGATACTGCTGGTACATTATGTGCTGGCTGCCAGATCTTAAAGGATCATGGTGCTAAGGAAGTATACGTTGGTATTACTCATGGCATCTTCTCTAGAGATGCAATGCAGAAGATTGAAAATTCTGTTATCAAGGAATTAGTTATCTCTGATACAATTGCTCTTTCTAAAGAAAAGGCAGCACAGACAAACAAGGTTACTGTATTATCCGTTGCTGATATGTTAGCTAATACAATTGATGCAATCGAAAACCATACACCAGTATCTAACGTGTATGACGATTACAAAAAAGAAGAAGCTGAATAAGAATAACAAAAACGTCTCTAGATAGAGGCGTTTTTATGTTGCTTATGAATGATTGCTTGCTAAATAATAGAAACTTGAAATGAGAAATAGAAATGGAAATGCATACGCGGCATATATCCCTAAAACAAGATAAGCAGAGGATACATAAGAAAATAATGTAGAAAGAATTGTGCCAATCCAGAGAAACGATAGAAAGATAAACAATATTCTTTTTAATGTTGTATTTGTTTTATCATGTGCTTTTTTACTGTATTCTGGCAGCAAATAAACAAAAATTGCATAAATGATTGGATCAAGCAATGCGAGAAGAATGATTCGTTTTTCGATGTCATCAAAATAATTGAATGTGGGCTTGCATTGGTTTGTAAATAAGATTTGATGATCAAACAAGTAACTGCAAACAAAAAACATAACAATACATAAAGATGTGCTGATGGTCGTGATTGTTGCGTATGATAGCTTCTTTTTCATATTCAAATTTCCTTCCTTTATTAAAGTATATACGACGAAGTAAAAAAAAAGAAAATGAAATTCTACTCATGTTTGATTTTGAATTGTATAATACTATCAGAAAGAATTGAGGAACATATAATGAGTGAATGGTGGAAGAAAGAAGTAGTGTATCAAATCTATCCAAGAAGTTTTTGTGATAGCAATCATGATGGCATTGGAGATATTCAAGGTATCATTAGTAAATTAGATTATTTAAAAGATCTTGGTGTTACGATGCTTTGGATTTGTCCAATGTATAAATCTCCTTTGGCAGATAATGGATATGATATTTCTGACTATTATGACATGTTAGAAGATTATGGGACAATGGAAGATGTGGATGCATTGATTGCGGAAGCAAAGAGAAGAAACATTGGCATCTTGATGGATCTTGTTATCAATCATACATCTGATGAACATGCATGGTTTCAGGAAGCATTGAAGGATCCAAATAGTAAATATAGAAACTACTACATCTTTAAAAAGGGCGTAGATGGGCATGCACCTACAAACTGGAGGAGTGTGTTTGGTGGATCTGTATGGGAAAAAGTCGAAAATGAAGATACATATTATTTCCATGCATTTGCAAAGAAGCAGCCAGATTTGAACTGGGAAAATCCTGAAATGCGTAAGGATATCTATAAAATGATCAACTGGTGGCTGGATAAAGGAATTTCTGGCTTTAGAGTAGACGCAATCAACTTTATCAAGAAAGATCAGAGATGGTGTGATGGTGAAGTGGATGGTGCGGATGGATTGAGTGCCTGCTTCCAGTTCTGTAGAAATAAAGATGGAATTGAAGATTTCTTCCATGAATTGAGACAAGAAACATTTGACAAGCATCAATGTATGACAGTTGCGGAAGCTGTAGATGTTCCATATGATCAATTGGAAACATTTATTGGAAAGACGGGATGTTTTTCTATGATGTTTGACTTTATGTATTCAAATCTGGATATCACAAAGAATGAAGAATGGTTCCCAGACCAGGATTGGACGATCAAAGCATATAAAGATGCATTGTTTGCTTCTCAAATTGAAATTAATAAGCTTGGGTGGGCTGGTGCATTCCATGAGAATCATGATATGCCTAGATCATTGAATCGTCTTGTGAAAAATCCTGCAGATCGAAATGGTAAAGCTGCGAAACTGTTAGGCAGTTTATTGATGTTCTTGAAATCTACACCGTATATCTATGAAGGGGAAGAGATTGGAATGATCAATAATGAAAGAACATCCATTGATGAATTTGATGATATTTCTTCTCATAATCAATATACACGTGCATTAGAAGAAGGTTATTCTAAAGAAGAAGCAATGCATTTTGTGAATCGTAGAAGTAGAGATAATACAAGATCTCCAATGTGCTGGGATAGTAGTGAATATGGTGGATTTAGTGATGTGAAACCATGGCTTGCATTGAATGAACATGCGAGTGAAATCAATGTGGAAAAGCAGATCAATGATTCTGATTCTGTATTATCTTTCTACAAGAAAGCAATTGCATTACGACAAGAAAATGTGGATTTAATTGTGGATGGTTCTTTTGAAGCGTTAGATACATGTGATGAAGTTGTTGCATATCGTAGAGCAAATGATAGTGAAGAAATCATTTGTATCAATAATATGAGTGGAGAGGAACATGAAGTAGGTATTGATGGTACATATGAAGTACTCTTATCCAATGCAGATGTAAACTATAAGGATCATAAATACCAGCTATCTCCTTGGCAGACAATTGTATTAAAGAAATAATGCTGATCATTTGATCAGCATTATTTAAATTCGAGATTTGCATATATTTTCTGCATTTTCTGATCTGGATAATGATTGTCCAGATAGATTTCAAATGCGTTATTTGCCTGGATATTCTGTGTTCTTTCATACCATCTGAATACCGTAGCACCAGACATGAAAGAATTGAAAATCATAAAGACTAATAATATTGTAGTGAGTGGTTTACCTGCTTTGTTTGGAATCTTTAAGATCCATGTTGCCATCACTGGATAAATGGTTTTGATCCAAAGGATTCCTAAGATACCCCAGAAAATGGAATACTCCAGGCAGATTCTACCATTTAAGTTATATGGCATACTGGAATAATCCCATGAAGTGGATCCAAATGCCATTTCCTGAAAGAAACTGCATGCATATTCCACAACAGAACCACTGATAAATCCACCAATAAAGGAATAGATACTGCTTCTATTTCTATATTTGTATAAACTGTACGTTAATACAAGAGCACCAAATCCATAGACGAGATTGAATGGTCCATAAATTAAACCGACTCTTGATTCGTAATGTCCTCTTGTGATAAGACACCAGATTGTTTCTATGACAACACCGCCAAAGCATCCAATAAAGAATACCCAGAACAGTTTATAGAAAGTATCACCAGCCGCAAAATGCTTGGTGATTTTTTCTTCGTAGTCAATTTCTGCATTTGTTGGCTTGACTGGCAAGATCTTGACTTTCTTATTGCTTTTTCTTTCAAATCGTTCTGCTTCTTTGACACGTGTTTTTAATTCATCAGATTGCTTTCTTGCTTTTAATGACAGACGTGCATAGTTTTCGGATGCATCTGTTAATAGTTCTGCTTCTTCAAGCATGGCATTTTTTAATCGTGGCATTGTTGAGATGCCTTGTTGTGTGCCTTTTGCGAGTGCATCGTATTGTGAATGCAGCGTTGCATCTGTTACTTGTTCTAGATCTTTTAGATCTTGTTTTGTTTTTGTGTAACGATACTTTAGTTTTTCGTTGATGTCATTTGTATTTTCTTTTTGATTGAATAAATTGAACATGCGAATATTATAGAGTCTTTTGGGCAAAGTAAAAAGAGACTTTCGTCTCTTTTTGCGACGCTTGCTTTCAAATAATTCGATATGAATCAAATTAGAGCTTTACGACGTTGGAAGCTTGTGGTCCACGATCACTTTCAGTTACATCAAATTGAACAGAAGCTCCTTCATCAAGTGTTTTGTATCCATCAGACTGGATTGCAGAATAATGTACGAATACATCTTTTCCATCTTCAGCAGTAATGAATCCATAACCCTTTTCAGCGTTGAACCATTTAACTTTTCCTGTTGCCATTTTTAAGTCTCCATTTCTACATATCCCAATAACTAATTGTAAAATGAATTAAAACTAGATACCTGTATGTAAGTACAATCATAGAATTATTTTGGTAAAAAATCAAGATTTGTGTAAACGTTTTCTGTTTGAGAGATATTTAAAATGTTTCAAAAATTAATCATCATCCATAGATGGTGTGTTTCTTAATAATTTTAATTCAAGCAGCATCAACTATCCGAAAATGAATTGCCAGGCAGGCAAAAGAAGATGCTTAAAGCGGATGTTAAGCAAAATAGGATATTGTGAGTTTGTGAAAACAATTCAAAAGCAGGTACAATAAGCTGCTTTTTTCAATAGATGTATAGATTTTTGCAGAAGTGGATGATTATATTTCTTTTAGAAATTATTTTTGAAGAACGCATAATACTTCTTCACAGACGTTACTATGCGTTGTATAGTAACGGCAGGAGGTGTATTTATATGGATGCACATGCTGAAAAAATTCATTCGATCATGAATTTAATTTTAAATAAACCTAGTTTATTTATCTTCACAATGCTTTTTGATTTCTTTTCTGCATTGTTTTCAACAATTTCATCTGTTAGATTGGCGCTTTTTACACAGAATGTAATTGAAGGAAAATATATAGAAGCTATACAAGTTGAATTGGTAAATTTGATATTGTTTCTCATAGCTGTTTTTGCGGATTATTTATATCATGTACTTCAGAATAAAACGATTCAGAGTGGAATGATTGTATATCGAGATATGATATCAAATTCACTTGTTCATACGGATAAAGATGAGAATTTGTATATTAGTGCACTAAATACTGACTCAACAAGAATTGAAAATGGCATTCGTAATGCATTTGTTGTATGTGATGGATTGATGTATATGATTGTTAGCTTGGTTGCGTTGATTTATATTCATTGGTCAATTATGTTTGTTTCAATAGGTCTGTTTTTGTTGAATTATATTGTTCCAATTTTGGAAAAAAAGCCTTCAGAAAGAGCAGAAAAACAAAGTTCTTATTTGCAGAAAGAGTATTTAGAGAAGACTACAGATGTTATTAAAGGAAAGGTTGTGTGGAATGCATATAACTGCTTTTCGATGCTTCGTTCTAAATTATCTTTATTTGCAAACGAATATGAAAGAGATTTATTAACTGTTCGAAATAAACAGTCATTATTGAATGAGGTGCCTATTGCAGTCAGTGTAACAGGACAAACATTATTAATGGTTTTTACACTGTTTTTGATTATAAAGGGTGCAGTGATTCCTGGAACGATCTTGTCAGTAGGAAATCTTTCTGGTTCATTCTTTAATAATATTAGTAATTTTATGTCAGCTAAGAATCAAATGAATGGGTACAATGCGGTATTTAGAGAAAGAATAGAGTATGATGAAAAACCAGTCATTTCTGAAAAGAAAATTGATGATTATTCAATACGAATGAAAAATGTTAGCTTTTCATATGATCACAATAGTGAGCTGATTCATGATTTCAATTATGTTTTTGAGAGTGGGAAAAAATACTTGATCTATGGCGATTCTGGTTGCGGAAAATCGACTTTATTAAAATTAATTTTTAGAAGTTTGGTAGAAAATAAAGGTGATATTTTCTTGGAAAAAGAAAACTATTCAAATATATCTGATGAACAATTGCATCGTGTCATTGGATTTATTATGCAAGATAGCTATGTGTTTGATGATACAGTGCTGAATAATATAACACTTGGCAGAAATCTGGGTGAAGGCGTTGTGCAAGATGCATTGTTGCAGGCAAAAGCACAAGATGTATCTACATTGAATGGTAATGCAAAAGAACTTTCTGGCGGACAAATGCAAAGAATATGTTTGGCAAGAGAACTGGTGGAATATCATCCAATTATTTTAATGGATGAAGTAGCGAATGCAGTTGATGAAGAAACCGCAAAGCAAATTTATGAATTGCTTTTGAATAGCAATAGAACTGTTATTGCGGTGGCACATTATCTTCCTGCTGGAATCAAAGAGAAATTTGATGAAATATTGCCATTCTCTACTGAAAATTGAAGAACTGACTTTCACAGAAGTCTCTGGGGTATGTGCCTGGAGACTTTCTTTCATAATGAAATGAATCCTGTTTTCTTTTCTCTTTTCAAAATGTGCAATAAACCGTATAATATAAGGACTTAAAAGCTTTGAAGGAAAGAGTAGTTTCTAAATCGTTCTTTAGAGAGCAGATGGATGGTGGAAATCTGTGAATGAAGGAAATGAACATGGATCTGGAGCTGGATGTTCAAATAGGATATCCCGGAAGAACTCCGTTAAAACAAATGAGTGTCTCTATAGAATGTGTAGAGGAAGATAAAGGTGGTAACGCGTGCAAGACGTCCTTTCATTAGGGATGTCTTTTTCATTTTTGAGGAGGTAAAACATGGAAAACAAAGGACCATATTATTTAACAACAGCGATTGCGTATACTTCAGGAAAACCACATATTGGTAACGTATATGAAATCGTATTAGCGGATGCAATTGCCCGCTATAAAAGACAGGTAGGCTATGATGTTCGTTTCCAGACTGGTACGGATGAACATGGTCAGAAGGTTGAAGAAAAGGCTACAAAGGCTGGTATTTCTCCTAAGGCATTTGTTGATGAAGTATCTAAGGAAATCAAGAACCAGTTTGATGTTATGAATGTTTCTTATGATAAATTCATGAGAACAACAGATCCATATCATGAAAAGCAGGTGCAGAAGATCTTTAAGAAGCTCTATGATAAGGGTGATATTTATAAGGGTCATTATGATGGTTTGTATTGTCAGGAATGTGAAGCATTCTATACAAAGTCTCAGATCACAGAAGATGGTAAATGTCCTGTCTGTGGTGGTGAATTGAAGGAAATGCAGGAAGAAGCATATTTCTTCAAGATGAGTAAGTATTCTGATCGTTTGATCAAGTATATTGAAGATCATCCTCATTTCATTCAGCCTGAAAGTAGAAAGAATGAAATGATCAATAACTTCTTGAAACCAGGTCTTCAGGATCTTTGTGTTTCTAGAACATCCTTTAAATGGGGTATTCCAGTTGATTTTGATCCTAAGCATGTTGTTTATGTATGGATTGATGCATTGACAAACTATATTACTGGTCTTGGCTATGATGTTGATGGAAATAATGATCCATTATTTGATAAGTACTGGCCAGCTGACCTTCATTTGATTGGTAAGGACATTGTTAGATTCCATACAATTTACTGGCCAATTATGCTGATGGCATTGGATGTTCCACTGCCTAAGCAGATCTTTGGTCACCCATGGTTACTCACTGGTGATTCTAAGATGAGTAAGTCTAAGGGTAATG
Organism: uncultured Bulleidia sp.; assembly: GCA_934725105.1. GTDB lineage: Bacteria > Bacillota_I > Bacilli_A > Erysipelotrichales > Erysipelotrichaceae > Bulleidia. Next base: position 14,248 of record CAKVBD010000022.1, read on the forward strand.
TTATCTATGCGGATGATCTTGTATCTTTATTTGGTACAGATGCTGTGAGATATATTATGCTTCATGAAATGCCATTTGCACAGGATGGTCATATCACATATGATCTCATGATTGAAAGAATCAACAGTGACCTTGCAAATAACTTAGGTAACTTGGTAAATCGTACATTATCTATGGAAAATAAATACTTCAATGGTGTTGTCGCAAATCCAAATGAAATTGAAGATGTTGATGCTGATCTGAAGAGTGTTGCAACAAATACAGTGAAGCTTGTAGATGAATCTATGGATACATTGCATGTTGCAGATGCAATTGATCATATTCTTGATTTGTTCTCTAGATGTAACAAGTACATTGATGAAACAGAGCCATGGAAACTTGCTAAGGATCCTGAAAAGATTGGCAGACTTGCTACAGTGCTTTACAACTTGTTAGAATCTGTACGTATTGGTGCAATTCTATTGAAGCCATATTTACCTGAAACAGCTGAAAAGATTTTGAAGTCTTTGAATACTGAAAAGACAAGTGAAGATGATTTAACATTCGGCTTGCTTGAAAATGGAAGCAAGATTACAGATAAGCCAGAAATCTTATTTGCTAGACTCAAGGAAGAAGAAGTAATGGCTAAGGTAGAAGAGATTCAAAGTAGAATCAAGAAAGAAGTGAAAGAAGCTAAGAAGGAAGTAAAGGGTGAAGTTACAATTGATGACTTTGCGAAACTTGATTTGAGAGTTGGTAAGGTTTTATCTTGTGAAAAGCATCCTGATGCTGATAAGCTGTTGATTTTGACAGTAGACTTAGGTGAAGGTAAACCTAGACAGATTGTTTCTGGTTTAGCTGCTTCTTATACACCTGGTCAGATGATTGGAAAGCATGTAGTAGTCATCGCAAACCTTGCTAAGGCTACAATTCGTGGCGAAGAAAGCAATGGTATGCTGCTTGCTGGTAAGGAAAATGGTCAGATCGCTGTTGTTGAAGTGAACGGACTTTCTGCTGGTACAAAAATTAGCTAAAGTAATAGAGAAGTGAAATCAGAATTCTGAGAGTAACTTCTTTTTTTGAATATATGAATAAAGAGAACCTGTTGTTTTATGGTTCTCTTTATTGGGTATTTGATGAGATTTTTTGAATTGGGAGAACAACTACTTTTTTATCAATTCTTCCTAGGATGTCAAAACTAGTATCGCCAATGACAATAATGTGAAAATCAAAAGTTTCGAGGAAATTCTGCAGTTCATTCAATTGCTGATCCGATCCTTTAATGTAATACGTAGAACAGAAGCTGCTGCGGTATTTTTTAACTGTGGTCTGTAAAGCATCTGGAATGAGAGACGTATCCTTTGCGTTAGCATCACCTTCATCAACTATGTCATAGATACCTTTTCGATATTCTTCTTCGTTATCTAATTGAAAATCTATTCCATCTGATAAGTACAAGATAGAAATATAGGAATTGCCTTCTGATTGAGAGATGTATGCAAATATTTCGGCATCGCATGGATATACCTTCAGAGTAGAATATGTGTTAGCTAAACAGCCAAACATGAAAATAAGTAGAGAAGAAATAATGAATAATTTTTTCATAACATCTCCTTTCTGTACTTACAATATATTTAAATTTCAATGAATGAACAGTCTTTTTTTCTCTCTGATATTTTGTATAATTTAGATAAATGTGGGTTGCATTTGTCAGCAACCTTTTATATTTGCTTTTTTGCATGGATAGAATCTTGCGAGTAACTTCTTTTTTCTTTTGGATGCGTTTATACTTAAGGCATGGAAAAATATACGGTTGTATCAAAACTTGATGAAGTATCAAAAAGAATAGAGAAAGAAATTGATGATAGATTGTGTCAATTTGATTTTATAAGAGATGATGAACATCCAGAAACTGTGATTGTTGTGGGTGGGGATGGAACATTTATTTATGCGGTACATCATTTTATGGATCGTTTAAAAGATGTACGTTTCTATGGTTTGCATACAGGTACACTGGGATTCTATTCTGATTATCAGGATCATGAAGTAGATGAGTTTTTAGATGTATTGATTCATCATGAAGGAAAAGAAGAGATATTGTCTGTTTTGCGTGGTGAAGTGAATGGAAATCGTTACTATGCATTGAATGAAATTCGTGTGGAAAATGCTGCAAGAACACAGGTGATGGATGTATATGTCAATGATATTCAGCTGGAAACATTTAGAGGTACGGGAATGTGTGTATGTACACAATTAGGATCCACTGCGTATAATCGTTCTCTTGGCGGTGCGGTTTTACAGGAAGGTCTGGATCTAATTGAGATGGTGGAGATTGCAGGAATTCATCATAGCAAATATAGAAGCTTGGATGCACCGCTTGTATTAAAGAGCGACAGTGTGATTCGATTTGAATCAGAGAGTTTTGAAGGTGCTTTATTAGGTGTGGATAGTGATGTGTATCCATTAGAAGATTGTAAAAAGATTGAAATCAAGATATGCAGTGCTAGACATATCAGAGTGTTAAGAGGTAAGAAAGTATCATATTTTGATCGTTTAAAGACGTTGTATTAAATGTGGTAGAATAGTGTCTATATGAAAAAGTGGAGAGGTTTGTTTGAAATTGTGAAATTTCCAATTGAAGTGCTGTTTTTAGCATTTCTTTTGTGCGGGATTGGAAATTTATTCACAAATAATATATTTGGAATCGTCTATTTAATAGACAACGATTATGTAAAAATGTTTGCGGAAGTAATCATGCGTATTGGTCAATTTATCATTGTTAACTTCCCATTGCTATTCTTGTTGCGTATTGTGACTAGAAAAAATGGATCAAGTATGACGATCATGAGTGCATTTGTTGGCTATGTAGCTTTTTTATGTACGACGATGATCGTAACAAGAACGGATCTAACGACAACTGCGTATTCATCCATTCTAGGTTTAAGCTTGTCAAAATCATCGATTGCATCATATACAGGCATCACACGCTATCCGTTACAGACTGGACTTGTTGGAATTGCGATGATTGCGATTGGAACACTTGCTGCATTTACAAATTCTAAGAAAAAGAGTGGATATGAATTGTTTTCATTTATTTCTAGAGATGTTGGCTGTGTAACCAAGGTTTTGATATATTCCATTGTTGTGGGTGTTCTATTTGCCTATGGATGGCCATTTGTCATTATGGCAGTGAATAAACTAGTTAGTTTTATTTCTGTAGATACGACAAATCCAGTGAATTTGACATTGTATGGTATTCTGGATTCATTCTTTTCTACATTGAATCTTGGTACATTGATTCGTTTTCCATTCTGGTACAACATGAATGGCGGCAGCTGGGTAGGAATGACTGGTACAGTTGCTACGGGAGATGTTGCGGTATGGAGTGCACAGATTCTCAATGGTGCTGTCAAAGGGCAGGCTGGCAGATTTATAACACCATACTATATACTGAACCTATTTGCGATTCCTGGAATGATCTGGGGTATGTATTCTTTAGAAACAAATCCTTTGCATAAACCTAGAATGCGTATGATTTGTATCATCGCAACGATTACGTCTTTGCTTTCTGGTACATTGCTTCCGATAGAATTGATGTTGTTCTTTTTAGCACCGTTGTTATATATGACGCATTTAGCATGTACTGGTTTCTTGTTTGGTCTGTTACAGGGATTACATTTGTATCTTGGATTCAATTCTTCAGATACTTCTTCTATGACGGCCCTTGTTGGTACGCTGCCTGAATTGATTACGTATGTAACGAACAAAGATTTCCAGATGACAATTGTTTATCTTTTGATTATTGGCGCATGTATCTTGCTTGTATATTTCTTTATGACACGATTCTACTTTACAAATCTGGCAGTAGACTTGTTTAGAACAGGTGATCAGGAAAGACTGGTAACAGGTGTATTAAAAGGTCTTGGTGGCATTGAAAATATTAAAGTACTGGAATCGAATTGTTTTGTATTATCTGCTTCTATCTATGATGCAAATAAGCTGGATACTTCTAGACTAAAGCGACTTGGTGCAAGCAAAATTGTCGAAACAGTGACAGGGTTTGATATTTATTTTGGCGCGACAAGCACAATGATAAGAAAAGGCATTGAAAAAGAAAGAAGAAATGTTAAATGACTTGTGGAATACTGCAAGTCATTTTTCATATATGGTGGTATGTGCGTGCTATAATAATGACATTATGGCAAAAGAAAAAACATATTCACCAATGATGCAGCAATATCTCAAAACGAAAGAGAACTATCCGGACACGTTAGTGTTTTATCGTATAGGGGATTTCTATGAGATGTTTTTTGATGATGCAAAGATTGCATCAAAAGAATTAGATTTGATTTTAACTGGCAAGAATGCTGGTGTTGAAGAAAAGATTCCTATGTGTGGTGTTCCTCACCATGCGGTACAGTCATATATTCAGCGACTCGTCGCTAGAGGCTATAAGATTGCAATCGTTGAACAGGTGCAGGATCCAAAAGAAGCACAAGGGATCGTACAGCGTGATGTCATTCGTGTCATTACTCCAGGTACAGTAATGGAAGAAATCACGGATGAGAAATCGAGTGTATATTTAGCTGCGATTACAGATTATTCCTATGGATATTCCATTGCTTTTGTAGAAGTTTCTACAGGAGAAAACTATGTGGAGAATTGTGAACACAAGGATTCTGTATTACTGCAGCTGATTTTAAAGAACAATGCGAGAGAAATTGTTGTTCATAAGGGATTTAGAGAGAAGATCATCAAGCAGTTAAGAAATATGCAGGTAACAATTTCTTATTGTGAAGATGATTCTATTGACAGTCAGTATTTCCCATTATGTGAAGCTATCAAGAAAGATTATGATCGTAGATCCTATGGTATGATGCTTCATTACCTGGAAGAAACACAAAGACATATGCTTTCTCATTTACAGCCTTGTACAGTGGAAACAGAAGCATCTTCTTTGTATATGGATTATTCCACAAGAGTCAATCTGGAATTGACAAAACCGCTGCATGAAAATGGCAAGGCAATTACATTGTGGTCTTTTCTGGATGTATGTAAGAGTGCAATGGGTTCTAGACAACTGCGCAAGTGGATTGAAAAGCCGCTTGTGGATCAGGAATTGATTGAAGATCGCTATGCAAAAGTGGAATGGCTGATGAAGAATTTCATGGCTAGAAGCAGTATTCGAGAGTCTTTGTATAACATTTATGATTTGCAAAGATTGATTGCACGTTGTGCGTTAAGTACTGCTAGTCCGATTGATATTCAGCGTTTGTCAAAAACATTGCAGGAAGTTCCAAATATTCTTCAGAAGCTGGATTGTGATGAATTCAAAGAATATAGGCATATTGATCCATTAAGTTCATTATATGAAAAACTGAAAGATGCATTTGTTGAAAATCCTCCAGTGAATCTGAGCGATGGTGGTGCTTTTCGTGATGGATATAATGCAGCATTAGATGAAGCGCGTTCCATTCAAAAAGGTGGAAAAGATTTTATTGCATCATTAGAAGCACAGGAAAAAGAAAGAACGGGCATTAAAACATTAAAAGTTGGTTTTAATAAGGTTATTGGTTATTTTATTGAAATTTCTAAGGGTGCCTGTAAAGATGTGAAACCTGAGTGGGGCTATATTCGTAAACAGACATTAACAAATAATGAAAGATTTATTTCTCCTGAGTTGAAAGAAAAAGAAGAGATGATCCTGCATGCACAGGAAAATGCAATTCGTATTGAAAAGGAATTGTTTTCTCAATTGCTGGATGATGTGAAGGGATATCTTCCTCAGTTACAGAAGCTGTCTAAAGTTTTGGCTGAAATTGACTGCTATTGTGCGTTGAGTGAAGTTTCAAGCAAGTATCATTATGTGAAGCCTGAATTTAGTGATGATGAATTAGATATTGAGAATGGAAAACATCCAATTCTGGATGAAATGATGAAGAATCCTAGATATGTATCAAATTCTGTAAAGATGGATCAGAGTCAAAGTATTTTGTTGATTACAGGTCCTAACATGGGTGGTAAATCTACATATATGAGACAAACAGCTTTGATTATTATCATGGCACAGATTGGGTGTTTTGTTCCTTGCAAATCATGTAGAATGCCTGTCTTTGATAAGATCTTTACACGTATTGGTGCGAGTGATGATATTTTGAGCGGACAGTCTACGTTTATGGTAGAAATGAGTGAAGCAAATCGTGCATTGCAGGAAGCAACAGAACATTCATTGATCTTGTTTGATGAAATTGGCAGAGGTACTTCTACATACGATGGTATGGCGTTAGCACAAAGTATGATTGAGTATATTGCGACATGTATTCATGCGAAAACAATGTTTTCTACACACTATCATGAATTAACAATGTTAACGGATAATGTGGATTGTGTTAGAAACGTCCATGTTGTGGTAAAAGAAAACAATGAAGAAGTAACATTCTTATATAAGATCAAAGATGGTCCTGCAGGACAGTCCTATGGTATTAACGTTGCTAGACTTGCGGGATTACCTGAAAGTGTGTTGTCTCGTGCAAAACAGTTGCAGAAGGAACTGGAAAGCAAGAAGCGTGTCGTTCAGCAGAATTTCCAGCTTGTTGAGATGGAAAGAGAAGATACAAAATCAGATGCAATTCGAGAGAAACTGTTATCGATCGATATTGATGATATGTCTCCTCGTGATGCATGGAATATGTTGAATGATCTTTGTGAAGAGGAAAAGAAAGATGAAAAACGATAAATTGATTATTCGTGGTGCGCGTGAAAATAATCTTAAAAATATTTCCCTGGAAATTCCTAAGAATTCTCTTGTCGTGATGACGGGATTATCTGGAAGCGGAAAAACATCTTTAGCATTTGATACGATCTATGCAGAGGGACAAAGAAGATATGTGGAATCTTTGTCTGCCTATGCTAGACAGTTTCTTGGTGGTGTAGAAAAACCAGACGTAGAAGCGATTGAAGGTCTTTCTCCAGCAATTTCCATTGATCAGAAAACAACAAGCAACAACCCTCGTTCTACAGTAGGAACAGTCACTGAAATCTATGATTATCTAAGATTGTTATATGCAAGATGTGGAACGCCATATTGTCCAACCCATCATATTCCAATCACTGGTCAGACAGTACAAGAAATGGTGGATACGGTTATGCAGTATGAAGATCGTAGCAGATTAACGATTCTTGCACCTGTAGTGAAAAATAAAAAAGGTACATTTAAGGATGTGTTCTCTAAATTGATGAAAGAGGGATATATCCGTGTTCGTGTGGATGGTGAAATTCGTCTTTTAGAAGATGAAATTGAGCTGGAAAAGAATAAACGGCATGATTTAGATGTTGTTGTGGACCGTATTGTAAAAACAGAGGATTCTAGAAGCAGAATTTATGATTCTATTGAAACTGCCTTGAAACTGGCAGATGGAAAAGTGATTGTTTTAAATGGTGATGAAGAAAAGCTTTTCTCTGAAAACTATAGCTGTCCGATTTGTGGGTTTTCTGTAAGTGCACTTGAACCTAGACTGTTCTCATTCAATGCACCACTTGGTGCGTGTCCTACATGTCATGGTTTAGGAATTACAGAAGAAGTGGATGTGAATAACCTGATTCCTGATCCTTCTTTGTCTATCCGTGAAGGTGCAGTGCGTTATTATAAGAATATTGTTGATACAGAAAATATTGAATGGCAGACATTTACAATTCTATGCAAGGCATACAAGATTGATATTGATGCACCTGTTTCTACATTGACAAAGAAACAGATGGATGTGATTCTGCATGGATCTGATAAACCAATCAAGTATACGATTACTTCTTCTGGTGGCAATACTTATCAGAGAAATGATTTCATTGAAGGTATTAAAGATCTGATTGAAAGAAGATATGTTGAAACAACATCATCCTGGCATAAAGACTGGTATCATTCTTTCATGGTGGAAAGTGCATGTCCAACGTGTTCAGGAAAACGTTTGAATGAACAGGCGTTATCTGTGCGTGTTGGGGACAAGAACATTGCGGAATTTACAGAAATGTCAGTCAAAGATGCAAATGCATGGATGGATGCATTAAAGCTGGATGAAGAAAAGACAAAGATTGCGGAAATGGTCTTGAAAGAAATTGAATCTAGACTGCATTTCTTAAGTAATGTTGGTTTGGATTATTTAACATTAGACCGTCTGGCAGGAACATTATCTGGTGGGGAATCGCAAAGAATTCGTCTGGCAACGCAGATTGGTTCTCAGCTGTCTGGTGTATTGTATGTTATGGATGAACCTAGTATTGGTTTACATCAGAGAGATAATGCAAAACTCATTCAGACAATGAAAAACATGAGAGATCTTGGCAATTCTTTGATTGTTGTGGAACATGATGAAGAAACAATGATGGCTGCAGACTGGATCGTAGATATTGGTCCAGGTGCTGGTATTCATGGTGGAAATGTGATGGCAAATGGAACACCACAAGATGTTATGAAAGTGGAAGATTCTATCACTGGACAATATCTTGCGGGGAAGAAATTGATTCCATTACCTGAAAAGAGAAGAAAAGGAAATGGTACATTTATTGAACTTAGAGGTGTAGAAGAACACAACTTAAAGAAAATCAATGTGAAATTTCCGTTGGGAAAACTTGTTGTGGTAACGGGTGTAAGTGGATCTGGAAAGTCTACGCTTGTGAATGATGTATTTATGAAAGCAGTACTTGTTAATTTAGGCAGGGCAAAGATCCATCCTGGAAAGTACAAGTCAATCAAGGGTTTAGAAAATATTGACAAGCTGGTACAAATCGATCAGCAGCCAATTGGTAGAACACCTAGAAGTAATCCGGCAACATATACGGGTGTGTTTGATGATATTCGTGATGTGTTTGCCAAAACGCCAGAAGCTAGAATGAGAGGCTATGATAAAGGCAGGTTCTCATTTAATACAAAGGGTGGAAGATGTGAAGCATGTCAAGGGGATGGCGTGAAAGTGATTCGTATGAATTTCCTGCCAGATGTTTATGTACCTTGTGAAGTGTGTCATGGGAAGAGATATAATGAAGAAACATTGCAGTGTACATTTAAAGGAAAGAATATCTTTGATGTATTAGAAATGTCGATTGAAGAAGCAACGGCTTTCTTCTCTAATCATCCTAAGATCAAGAAGAAACTGCAGACACTTTGTGATGTAGGCTTAGGCTATATGAAGCTTGGTCAGTCTTCTACAACATTGTCTGGCGGGGAAGCACAAAGAGTAAAGCTGGCAAGTGAATTGCAGAAGCCGGCAACTGGAAAAACGGTATATATCCTGGATGAGCCAACAACAGGTTTACATACAGATGATGTAAAACGTTTGATTGAAGTTCTAGAGAGAATTGTTGATAATGGAGATACTGTATTAGTCATTGAACATAATTTGGATGTGATCAAATGTGCAGACTATATCATTGATCTTGGACCAGAAGGTGGAGATCAAGGTGGAACGGTCGTTGCTACAGGCACACCAGAACAAATTTCAAAAGTAAAAGAATCCTGGACAGGACAATACTTGTTAAAAGCGTTAGAATGGACTAGGGAACATCAAGAGGGGAAGAAGTAACATTTCTTTTCCTTTTGTTATTTAAAGAGCATGATATAATAGGCAACAGCGGAGGTACAATGAAATGGCCGATGAAATGTATGATAAGAAAGTTACAATTCGGGAACTTGTAGATTTTTTCAAGTTTGAAAGATTGACAGGAGATGATGAATCTTTGAAGCGCTGGACAGTTGTTCCAGATGTTAATAGACCTGGATTTGAATTGTGCGGTGTATATAAAAAAACAGAACCACGTAGAATTGTGGTGATTGGAAATAAGGAATCTGAGTTCATTCGTACAATGTCTGAAGAAGATCAAAGAGCGCGTTTTCCTTTGATTACAGATGGTTTGACACCAGCTGTGATTATTACAAAAAATAATGATTTACCTCCAATTTTAAAAGAGGTTGCGGAAAGTACAAATTTCCCGGTTTTGAGAACAAATATGGAAACATATCGTTTGATGGCTGATATTATTACATATCTTGATGAAAAGCTTGCACCAGAAGATACAATGAGTGGAACATTAATGAGTATTCGTGGCGTTGGTGTTCTATTGACGGGTGAATCTGGAATGGGCAAGAGTGAAACCGCATTGGAATTAATCCGTGAAGGAAATGTGTTGATTTCTGATGATAGAGTTGATGTGATTCATATTCATAATCATATTTTCGGACATGCGCCAGATATCATTAAAGGACTGCTTGAAATCCGTGGTATTGGTATTATTGATGTTGAAAAAATGTTTGGTGCGATGGCTATTTCTGATAGTGCTGATGTGGACCTTGTTATTAAGCTTGTTCCGTTTGAAGCAGATGCGGACTATAACAGACTGGGTGATGAAACAATGCGTTATACAAGAATATTGAATGTTCTTGTTCCTACACTTGTATTGCCGGTTTCTGCTGGTAGAAATACTGCTGCTTTGATTGAATCTGCAGTATCGAATTTCAGATTGAGTGAAGCTGGATTTAACAGTGCAGATGAAATTCGTGAAAGATTTAAAGATTTTATGGTTGCGGCAAATGAAAGAGAGGGGAAAGCATGATTTGGTTCCCTGATTTATCCACGATTGTTTCGGTTGGGGGAATTACAATCAAGTGGTATGCATTCACTTTAGTATTGGGATGCATTGTTGGATATCTCTATTTGTCTCAGGCAATGAAGGCACATGGGTATAAACAGGCAGTTTCAGATGATCTTCTCGTACTGATTCTAGTGTGTGGTATTGTTGGTGGAAGAATTTTCTGGGTGCTTGAGAATATGAAAAATTATTCCATGTATGCCTGGTATGTATTTGCGATTGGTGATGGTGGAATCGATATCCTTGGTTCTTTACAGGCGATATCTCTTGTAATACTGCTTTATGGCAAGAAGCATCATCTTTCGTTCCGAAGAACGATGGATGTTGTTTGCACGGCATTGTTATTGACAGTTACAATTGCGCGTGTTGGTAGAGCGTTGGAATTGCCTTCTGTGTGGTATTGCGTTGGAATTAATATCTTTGAATTCTTGATCATTTATTGTGTGATGAGAACGTACTCTCCAATACGTAGAAGAGGCGATGCATTTGCGGTCATGTTTATGCTGACGGGATTTGATCGTCTTGTTGCGATGGCATTTCATTGGGATCCTTTAGCTGTTAGAAACTTTCCTTCCTGTATCGTTGTTGAAGTAATTGGTATTCTATTGTGGTCATATTCAAGATTCTTTGATAAGAGAAAACCAGTTGTTTTGTTTGATTTTGATGGAACAATCATGGATAGTGAACAGATGATCATTGGATGTTTTGCATACTTATTTCAAAAGTATGGAAATATCAAAGATTTCACAAAAGAAGTTCAGCAGGAAGTATTTGGTCCACCTCTAAGAGATGAGTTGAAAAAGTTATTTCCTGATCAGAATGCAGATGTATTGATGAAGGATTATACAGAATTCCAGAAATTTTTGCCTGGCAGACACTTAGTATCTACACTTCCACATGTGGAAGAAGTGTTGAAGGAATTGAAGAAAAAAGGATATGTTGTGGCAATTGTAACTTCTAGACTATCTGAATCTTGTGAGACTTGGGTAGAAGATCTGGAAATTGAACAATATATTGATCTTGTTGTTGGTACAGAACGCTATAGACATGCAAAACCAAAACCAGATGGCATCATTGAGACATGTGAAATGTTAAATGTTGGTCATGACAGTGTTGTGTATATTGGTGATAATGTATCTGATGTACAGGCTGGGAAGAATGCTGGTGTATATACTGTTGGTTTTATCACAAACGAAGAAAAACGTGAAAAAATCGAAGCAGAAAAGCCAAATGCAACGATTTCTGATATTACAGAATTGTTGACTCTTCTGGATGCAAAGCATGCATGGAGTAATGATTTGATCTAATCAAAAAAGCTCAGAATTGATTTCTGGGCTTTTTCGTACTTAGTCTAATTTTTTAATTGGTCCTCTAAGATCTTCTTCACAGAGTAAGCTTGCGGCATCTTCATCTGCAATCACTGTGAAGTTAGGATGCAGACGCAGGATCGTTGCTGGAAGTTCTTCACTGATTGGTTCTGTTAAGAATTTCTTGAAGATTTCTGCCTTGTGCTTACCATTTACAATCAACACTAAATGCTTAACTTTCATTAAAGAAGCTGGTCCCATAGTGATGGAATATGGGCGTGCTGTGTTATTTGGATAGTTTGGGTTTGCTTCGACTGTTACGTGTCTAGCACGTGCATATGTCAAAGCATCCATTGGTGTACATCTTGGACAGTTGGAACAGAAATGGCCATCAAATCCAAGTCCAATCAGCATGACATCAATACCGCCGGCTTTTGCAATTTCTTCATCAAATGTTTCGTAGTTTTCCATGTTTGGACAATGAATCTTTTCATCAGGAATATTTGCATCTTTAAAGAATAATTCCTGCATTTCAGACCAGTTAGGACCAGGCTGACCTTTCTTTTCTCCAGCTTCTGGTGCTTCATCAAAAAGGTAGTAATCTACATCTTTGAATTGTGGCTTGTCTTTTACATAAGGAACCATCATTTGATACATTGTCTTTGGGGATGACCCGGATGTAAGGGAAACGTTTACCTTCTTGTCTTGCATCATTGTGCCTAAAATGATCTGCATGGCACTTTCGCTCATTGCGTGTTCGTCTTTTTCAATAATGATTTTCATTTGAATTTCTCCTATATCTGAATTAACCATAGAAAATCTAAGTTGGAATGTCAATGGATAGTGAAAGAATTGGAATAATGTTTTATCATTATATAGAAAAAGGAGGATGTTTTATGGAAAAAAGTGTTGCGGAAAAGAATAAAAGAGTCATCTTGGTATCTGGAATGAGTGGCGCTGGAAAAAGTGTCGCAACGAGAAGTTTAGAAGATATGGGATATCATGTCATTGATAATTTTCCTGTACAATTGGTTTCATTGCTTGTGGATATGATTGAAACAAGTATTGATCCTCGCTATAGCTATATTGCATTATCAACTTCAGCACAGGATTTTCCAGCCTTTTTGAGACTTTTAAAGGGGCAGAATTTTGAAGTGCAGGTGTTATTTTTAGATGCGAATGATTCGGTACTCTTACATCGCTATAAGAGTACAAGAAGAACACATCCTCTTCTGTTAAGCAATACATGTAATACATTGGATGAAGCTATCTCAGTGGAAAGACAGATGTTTTCTAGAAATTTAAATAATTCCTTTATTACAATTGATACGTCTTTCTTGAGTGAAAAGGAATTTAAGAGAAAACTGGAATCTTATTTTTCTAAGGAGCAAGTACCTGTATTCTCCATTTCTTTTGAATCTTTTGGATATAAGTATGGTGTTCCAATGGATGCAGATCTTATGGTTGATGTACGTTTCTTGCCAAATCCATTCTGGGAAGTTTCTTTAAGACCATACAATGGAAATGATAAATGTGTTTATGACTATGTTATGGAAAAACCCGAAACAAAAGAATTCCTGGAGAAGCTGACTTCTTTTATGGATTATGCATTAACACAATACGCAAATGAAGGAAAGAATCATTTTACAGTAGCTATTGGCTGTACAGGTGGTCAGCATAGATCTGTCAGCATTACAAACTGGCTGTATGATCATTACAGTAAGAAATATAGATGCTATAAACAACATCGTGAAGAAAAGGAATGGCTTCGTGATGAAGAATAAAAAAGTTGTTGTGATTGGTGGTGGACATGGGCAGTCTACCATCTGTAAAGGAATTAAAAATATTGAAGGTATTGATATCAGTGCAATTGTAACGGTTGCGGATGATGGTGGTTCTACAGGGAGACTAAGAAAACAGTTTCATATTCCAGCGATGGGGGATATTCGTAATGTCATGATTGCATTGAGTGCAAATGATGATTTGATGACAGAATTGATGGAATATCGTTTTGATGATCCAAATGGGACAGAAGAAGATGTTGCGGGGCATAATCTAGGAAACTTGATTTTGACGGCATTAACACAAACTTGTGGATCATTTTTTGAAGCTGTTCAGAAAATTCAGAATATTTTAAATGTTAAAGGAAAGATCATACCTGCGACTTCACAAGTCATTACATTATATGCACAGATGGAAGATGGTGTTGTTGTTAGAGGGGAAGCTAACATTCCTGATGTGAATAACCGTATTAAAAAAGTATTTTATGAAACGTTTGTTGTTGCGGAAAAGGAAGCAATTCATGCGATCAAAGAGGCAGATTTGATTATTTATGGTATTGGTTCTGTCTATACAAGTATTTTGCCAAATGTTATTATTCCTGATATTCGTTCTGCTTTGCAGCAATCTCATGCAAAGAAAGTATATTTCTGTAATGCAATGAGTCAGCCAGGAGAAACGGATGGCTATAGTGTGGAAGATCATGTAGAAGCGTTAAAGAAGCATGGAGCACCTGTGGATGCAGTCGTGGTTGCTTCGGATCCAATTCCCCAGCAAAGCATTCAGGCATACCGTGCAGAGGGCAGTACGGTTGTGTCTGTTATGAAACCACAACATGAATATCAGATCATAGAAGAACCATTGTTGTATTTTGATGGACATTTGATTCGTCATGATCCTGAAAAAATCAAAACGGTTGTGGAAAAACTAGTGTCTGAGTTATAGGAAGAGAGTTATAGAGAGTGTCATTTTCATCAATTGTTAAACAAGAAGTTTCACAGAAAATCATGGAAGGTAACGATGCGAGAGCAGAGTTATCTGCTTTAATACAGATGTGTTCATCATTATCTTTTTCTAATCGAGGGATGACGATTTTAGTAACTGTTGAAAATGCGGCAGTTGCTAGAGTGATCTATCGCATGGTAAAAGAGAGATACAATAGTGAAATTGAATTGTTTGTTAAGAAGAAAATGAACTTGAAGAAGAATCGTATTTATGGATTGCGTATTCTTTCTGCAGCACCAGTAATCTTGACGGATCTTGGTATCTACAGTGCTAGAGGATTGTTAGAAAAACCATTACAGAAAATCGTTGCTTCAGATAATAATGCACGTGCATATCTTGTTGGCGCATTTTTGGCTGGTGGTTCTATCAATCCGCCAGAAAAAACAAATTATCATTTAGAAATCACTGCCGCAAATGAAGAACATGCGTCCTTTATTCAAGAAGTGATGAATCGTTTTTATTTGAATGCAAAAGTGATTGAAAGAAGAAATAAATTTGTTGTTTATATTAAAGCAGCTGAAAAAATAGCGGATTTCTTGAGAATCATTGAAGCGGAACAGGCATTGTTCAGTTTTGAAAATATTCGTATTGAAAGAGATCTCGCAAATAATATTCAGCGATTGAATAATATTGATGTTGCGAATGAAATGAAAGCACAATCTGCAGCCGCAAAGCAGCTGGGGGATATTCGAAAAATTGAACAGATGGGCAAGTATGATACATTGGATCAGAAGTTGAAAGATGTCATTGAAATTCGAAAAGAATATCCAGAAGCGTCATTAAATGAACTGTGCAATTATTTAGCTGAAAAAACAAAAAAATCAGTTTCAAAATCGGGCATTCGTCATCGCTTTGTAAAGATTCATGATATTGCTGCAGATGGTGAAGAAGATGCGTAAGAAAGATATGTATGTTGTTGGAATAGATGTACTCATTGTACTTGTTCTTATTTTATGGAAAAAAGAATTGTGGATGTTTTTTGTGGTTCTTGGTGTGATGAGCGTAATGAGTTATTATAGAACAATGCATTTGATACAAAATACACAGGGAAAGGATGATAACAATCATGATCAAAAGAGCTGAAAGAGAAAATATAGATGAAATAAAAAGATTGTGGAAAGTCTGCTTTCCTGATGTGGATGAAAGATATCAAGACTTTTTCTTTAAGAATGTAGTTAGACCGGAAGATTGCTATATTAAGGTTTTAGAAGGGAAAATCGTTGCGACGTTAGTTCGTAATAAACATGCATTGATGTTTAATTCTCGTGTACTGCAGGCGAGTATGATCATGGGTGTTGCCGTACATCCAGACTATCGTCATAGAGGATATATGCATGAAATGATGGATATCATTGTGGATGCGTGTGAACATAGTGAATTATTGACACTAATCCAAACAGAAAAACCAGAAATGTATGAACCATTTGGCTTCCGCACAATCTACAATCGAACACAATTCCAGATTCAAAGAAAAGACGTCACAAGAATTACTAATTTTGGCTGTGCATATGATCCAGCACCATTAGATCTATTGAAAGTGTATTCTGCATTTATTAAGCGTTTCAATGGATTCTATGCTAGAGATCTGGGATATTTTGTCAATTATAAGAAAGAAATTAAAGCAGTTGGTGGAAAGATCGTTGCATATTATAACGGAAAAGATCAAATTCAAGGATATGCAGCTATGATTCCTGATGGAGAACAGTTAAAGGTGCAGGAAATGATTTATCTTGACTCCATGTCATTGGTTAAATTGTGTAATGCGGCATTACAGGAAAGAAAGATTGTGAATTTGTATGTATCAGAAGCAGAAGATCTTTCAAAAGTATTCCCTGAAGCGTTGAAAAAATCTTATCCATCTACAATGGTTCGCTTGAATGATCCTAAGTTATTTACGAAGCTGTTTCGAAAGAAAATAGATACGATTGAAGAGGCTTTTGCGATATCTCATAGACCATTAAATTTGAATGAATTTTATTGATTGTGTACCACGTGTTAATGACATGTGGTATTTTTCATGGTATTTGCAACAGAATGAATGAATTGTTGAAAAATGAAACAAATCAAATAATTCACAATTGACGATATTCATTCTAAATTCTATAATTTAATAGCAACAAAAGGAGGTCTTTTAAGACAATATGACAGATGTAAGAGTTGCTATTAATGGTTTTGGCCGTATCGGCCGTCTTGCTTTCAGACAGATGTTTGATGCTGAAGGATATGAAGTAGTTGCTATCAACGATTTAACAACACCTCATATGCTTGCTCACCTTCTAAAGTATGACTCATCTCAGGGTCGTTACGTTGAACTCGGTCACGAAGATGATGTTACTGCTGATGATGAAGCAGGTACAATCACAGTTAAGGGTAAGACAATTAAGATTTACAAGGAACCAGATGCAAATAACTGCCCATGGGGCGATCTAGATGTTGATGTAGTTCTTGAATGTTCAGGTTTCTACACATCCAAGGCTAAGGCTCAGGCTCACATCAATGCTGGTGCTAAGAAGGTTGTTATTTCTGCTCCTGCAGGAAATGATCTTCCAACAATCGTTTACAATGTAAACCACGAAACATTAACACCAGAAGACAAGATCATCTCTGCTGCTTCTTGTACAACAAACTGCTTAGCTCCTATGGCTAAGGCTCTTAACGAATTAGCACCAATCGAATCTGGTATCATGTGCACAATCCATGCATACACAGGCGATCAGATGATTCTTGATGGTCCACAGAGAAAGGGCGATCTAAGAAGATCTAGAGCTGGTGCAGTTAACATCGTTCCTAACTCAACAGGTGCTGCAAAGGCTATCGGTCTTGTAATTCCTGAATTGAACGGTAAGTTAATCGGTGCTGCTCAGCGTGTACCTACTCCTACAGGTTCTACAACATTATTATTCGCAGTTGTAGATAAGGCTGTAACAGTTGACGAAGTTAACGCTGCTATGAAGGCTGCTGCTACTGAATCATTCGGTTACAACACAGACCAGATCGTATCTAGCGATATCGTAGGTATGAGATTCGGTTCATTGTTCGATGCTACACAGACAATGGTTTCCCCATTAGCTGATGGCAAGACACAGGTTGAAGTAGTTTCTTGGTATGACAATGAGAACTCTTATACTTCTCAGATGGTTCGTACAATCAAGTACTTCGCTAACGTTAAGTAATTAACAATTAAGCAACCAAAATTAGATGGTAGAGAAATCTGCCATCTTTTCTTATGCCTGGATAACAAAAAACACACATCCATAGATGCGTGCAGTATTGACCCTCAACAATATAATTATACAGAAAATAATTTGCGAATAATAGACTATTCTTTTGGAAAATCCATTGTATATTATAAGTACAAACAAAGAAGAAGTACTTCTCATTCAAAGGAGGTCATATCATATGAGAGGACCAGGTATTCATTAAGAGTAGCTGAAAAAGCTACACAATAAGAGATTTCATCTAAACAAGATGTGAAAAATCTTAGAGTAAGATGATAATAAAGATGAAATAAAAATGAAGACATTAGTCTTTAAACATCTGCTGATAAACATTGGTGTGAGGGGTACATAGAACAATTGAAAAATTGTTTATGTGAATCACATACCAACGTAGAAGGAGGTCATAATATATGAAAGGACCAGGAATTTATTGAGAGTAGCTGAAAAAGCTACACAATAAGAGATTTCATCTAAACAAGAAATTATACATTCTTAGAGTAAGAATATAATTAGAGATGAAATTATTGCCAACACATCCGACTTATCTCAAGATATATGTGCTTACAAACATTGATGTGAGGGGTACATAGAACAATTAAAAAAATTGTTTATGTGAATCACATATCAACGTACAAGGAGGTCATATCATATATGAGAGGACCAGGAATTCAGTAAGAGTAGCTGAAAAAGCTACACAAACAATTGAAAAGATCTAAAGCTGAGCAAAACAGAAAGACCAATAGATTCAATATTCGATAAAACCTGTTACATAAAATAATTGTTTAACGATTATAACAACAGTAACAAGTAAACATGCCGAGATTACCAGATGAATCATAGAAGCTTTATTCAGATTGTAATAAAGAATGGATATGAAATCATTTGATGAAGAGATGACAAGTTGAGAAAAGAAAAATCTAGAAGAATCATAAGTGCACAATGGTTCGATAAATTGGTCGAGTATAAGTAAGTGGAAAGCTTTAGATGAAATAAGGAGAATCCGAAAGGATTCTCTTTTGTGGTGTTGAAAACCCTTGTTATAACCATTAAAATAGTGAGGATGGAGGTAACTATGAATAAATTACCTGAAAAGTTAGTTTTATTAAGAAAACATGCAAATTTATCACAGGGAGATATTGCTTCTAGACTCAATGTACCTGTGACTGAATATATGCAATGGGAAAATGGAAATAGCATCTGTTCTGTTGTTTTATTGAAAAGAATGGCAGATATGTTTGGTATTACAGTGGATGATCTTGTAGATAATACAAAATCAATTGTGATTCCTGAACCAGTCATTGAACAGAGTGCTACGATTCCATTCAATGGGGGACAGGATATTAATGCCACACAGATGTATGATGGCTCTTTGCAGGATACAATGCAGACACAGCAGTTTTTATCTTTGAATGACCAGAATGATCAAGATGATGATGGTCATACAAGAGTGATGAATACATCTGATTTATCTAATGTTGAAGAAAAGAATACTTCTCATTCATATGATGAAGAAGATGAAGAAGAGGAAGTAAAACCTAAGAAGAAAAAGAAATCTGCATCTCCAATAAAGAAAAAGCAGACGATGATTATTATTGGTGCTGTTGCGGCAATTGTTGTTGTGATTGCGGTTGTTTTATTGCTTTTCAATAAGTCTGGATCTTCTTTGAATGTTGGAAATGATAATCGTATTGCATTGGGTGATACATATTCATTGTATGTTGATAACCAGGGGAATATTAAGAAGTATGGTAATTTTAGCTCAACTGAGAATTTCTCAACTGGTGTTCAAGTTGCGGCGTTTGATGATCATGCAGCAGTGCTATTGAAGAATGGAACTGTTATTTCTTCTGATGGTAATGCAGATGTAAAAGAATGGAAACATATTAAATACATTGCGGCAGGAAAAGATCATACCGTTGGTGTTACAGATGAAGGTACAGTAGTGTGCGCTGGTAATGAAAGTGCATGTAAAGTATCTGAATGGAAAAACATTTCTTCTGTTTATGCTGGAAATGGATTTACGTTAGGTTTAACAAACGATGGTGCAATCAAAGCATCTGGCAGTAATACAGATGCGGTAAGCAATCAGGCAAATGTTAGACACATTAGTGTTTCTGACAACTTGATTGCTTTAACAAAGAAAGATGGAAAAGTAACAATCTACCCAATTGGTTCTGCAGAATCACTAGATACTGGTTCCTGGACGGACATTCAATCTGCAGCTGTTGGTAATAATCTTGCAGTTGGTTTGAAAAAAGATGGAAAAGTGAATATTTCTTATAGTGATGAAGAAGTTGTGAATAAAGTGACTTCCTGGAAGAGTATCAAGCACGTTGCTGCAAATGGATCTACTGTGATTGGTATTGATTCTTATGGAAAAATGCATGGAGCTGGTGATAATACATATAATCAATATGTAGATACAACAGAAGATGATACAAATAAACAAGAAGAAACATTAGGCGAAGTGAAGAACATTCAAGTAGACGTAACTACAGCGAATGTGGTGATTAAATGGGATACTGTTGAAAATGCTTCTTATTATGAAGTAAGCGTGAATACAGATCCAGAATCAAAAACAAAAACATCTTCAAATTCTACAAGTATCGCAACATCTTCTCTAACAGATGGTCAATCTTATACTGTAACTGTTGTTGCAAAATCAGAAGATGATAAAGTGAAAGAATCTAGTGCAACATATACATTTACATATACCGCAAAGACAGTGCAGCTTGCTACTCCAAGTGGTATCACAGCAAGTACAACAGATGAAGGATGGACGATTCAGTGGAGTGCAGTAGATCACGCAACATCCTATAAATTATCGATTGATGGTGGTCAGGAATTTGAAGTGACAGAAACATCTTATACAGATACAGGTATTGATGCGGATGGTACACATGCGGTTTCTGTAAAAGCTTGTTCAAGTGATTCAACATATACAGAAAGTGAAGCTGGTACAGCGAACCTGCAATACGTCACAAAAACAATTAATGTTGCCTTGTATTATTTGAATGGTCAGCAGTATTTGTATAATACAAGTGTTTCTGTGAAGGTTGGCTTAACATATTCCTGGGAAGATTTGGATCGATTGGCAGGAAACTATGCGGCAAGTCAAGGATGGACTGTTAATAGTGGCAGTGAACATGTGTATTCTTCAACGAATACAATCAACATTCAAGTGACTCCAACAAATGCACCAGTGGAAGGACAACAATAAGGAGGGGACATGGAAAAAGTTTGGTATTACATGAAAAAAGATAAATCAAAATATGGCCCTTACTCTGATAATGAACTGTGTGCTTTGATTCATCAGGGAATTATAGATGCAAATGAATGGATCTGGATGCCAGATATGAAAGGCTGGCTGAAAGTCGCAAATTCAATTTATTCTGTATATCTTCCTGAAACTGAAGATGATTTAGGACTCTAGAGATTTTCTAGAGTCTTTTTTGTGGTATACTAAATTCGTTGAAACCGTAGATGGGAAATAGTAGAATTTCATACGTTGTAAAAAGAGAAAAGTACATGTAGGTGTGAGTGCTTATGCAATAGAAATTTGAATGCATCCTGGAGGGCTTTATCGATAATGTAGATAAAGACGTTAGCTGCGTTAAAGTATATGAGAAGCAAGAAAAGTGGGACCACGTTAAGTAACGTCTTTTTATAAGACGTTTTTATTTTGGAGGAAAGTGTGAAACATTATGCTATGTAGCAGACATGACAAAAAGAAGTGGTTAGCCACTTAAATAAAATCAAGATG
>CAKVBD010000023.1 GCA_934725105.1 uncultured Bulleidia sp.
GAAGTTAAGCACATCAGCGGCAAAAATAGCCTTGCGGTGAATCGAGCACGTTGCCAGGTCTTTGCTTTTTTTTATTTATTTTTTTCTTAAATTTTGGCAAGAAGGCTTCTTCCTGCCTTTTTTTGCTTTCTTATCTTTTCATTTGGCTGTATAATACCTCAGCGAGGCGAAATTATGAAAGAATTAAAGAAGATTACAAACTCTACTGAAGAAACGCATCAGTTAGGTAATGTGATAGGACAAAACGTTTCAAAGAATATGGTCATTTTATTAGATGGTGATCTTGGTGCTGGAAAAACAACATTAACACAAGGTATCGCAAAAGGACTTGGAATTAAACGCAATGTTACTTCACCAACATTTACCATTCAAAAGATCTACCATGGTGAGAAAATGAACCTTTACCATATTGACGCATATCGTATGGAAGGGATTGAACAAGATCTTGGCTTTGATGAATATTTCTATGATGATGGCTTAACAGTGATTGAATGGTCACAATTCATGAAATATTTAATCCCTGAAGAATATTTAATGATTTCTATTCATTTATTAGAAAATGGTGCAAGAGAATTCTGCTTTGAAGCACATGGAAATCAGTATGAAAAATTGTTGGAGGATATCAGATAATGATAACTTTATGTATGGATACAAGTCACACTTGGCTTGTTATTGGATTGATCAAAGATGATCATGTAATTGGAAAAGTACAAGAAAAGTGCTGGAAAAAACAAAGTGAAGAACTATTTCCTAGATTGATTGCATTAATGGATGAATGTCATCTACAGCCAGAAGATATTGATCAGATTGTTATCTCTAAGGGACCTGGTTCTTATACTGGTGTAAGAATTGCGATGACAGTAGCAAAGGTTTTCTGTGCGATGGCTGATAAACCTATTTATACTGTATCAACATTATTACTCTATGCTGGAAAGAAAGATTGCCGCGTTGTTACGGATGCTAGAGGCAAACGTGTCTATACTTGTTTATTCAAAGATGGTAAAGCTCTAGAAGAAGAACGTGCAGTTGAAATCGAGGATCTTGAAATTGGTGACAGTAATGTTGTTGGTGATGGTGCTTTAGTTGGCAGACAAGATGAATGGCCAGATATTGTAGACAACTTTTTAGAGTTAAAAGATGAATGGGAAAAACATGACAATGTTCATCTTGTTGTTCCTGAATATTTGAAATCTTCAGCATCTTATTTACCACAGGAAAAGCATGATTAGGAAAATGAGTCAAAATGATCTTGATGCGGTGAATGCAATTGAAATGCAGGCGTTTCAAGATCCATGGTCAAAACAAGATTTTATAAACGAATTAGAAAGTAATCCATATTCTTGCATCTATGTAAAAGAAATCAATGGTGAAGTTGTAGCGTATGTGGATCTTTGGATTGCATATGAAAATGCAGAGATTGCCAATATCGCGGTAAAGAAAGAATTTCTGCATCAAGGCATTGCAAGTGAATTAATGCAATACTGTCTGCAGAAAATCCAACAAAGCAAATGTAAAAATTTCACTTTAGAAGTTCGTGTTTCAAATATAAATGCGATAAAGCTATATGAAAAGTTTGGATTTCAGACTGTCAGTAAAAGAAAGAAATACTATGCTGATGGAGAAGATGCATATTTAATGGTTCAGCTTTAGGAGAGAATACTATGACAATGTTATTAGCACTAGAAAGCAGTTGTGATGAAACTGCTTGTGCCATTGTAAAAGATGGAAAAGAAATATTATCAAACATTGTATCTTCACAGATCAATGTACATACACAATATGGCGGTGTCGTTCCAGAAGTAGCCAGCAGAATCCATGTTGAAAATATCAGTACTGTCATTACAGAAGCAATGAAGCAGGCAAATGTAACAATGGATGATATTGATGCGATCACATTTACACAAGGCCCAGGACTCATTGGATCTTTGCATGTAGGTGTACAGGCTGCAAAAACACTCGCATGGCAATTTCATAAGCCACTCGTACCTGTAAACCATATGACAGGACATATTTATGCAAACCGTTTTGCTTTAGATCATGATTTACAGTTTCCACTGCTTGCATTAGTTATCAGTGGCGGCCATTCACAACTTGTCTGGATGGAAACGGAATATGATTTCAAAGTGATTGGTGAAACAAGAGATGATGCTATTGGTGAAGCATATGATAAAGTATCTAGAGTACTTGGTACAGGTTATCCAGGTGGCCCAGTCATTGATAAGATGGCAAAGAGTGGAAAAGAACATTACCATTTACCTACACCAAAGGTAGATAGTCCTTATGACTTCTCATTTTCAGGTTTGAAGACAGCAGTTCTTCAATTGATTCAAAGAGAAGAAAAAGCAGGCAACCCAATCATCAAAGAAGATGTTGCGTATGCTTTCCAGGAAACAGCCTTAGGTTTGATGGTTTCTAAGACAATGAACGCAGTTAAAAATCTGCAGCCAAAGATGGTTGTGACTGCTGGTGGTGTTGCGGCAAACTCTAGATTAAGAGTCATGTTAGAGGAAGAAATGAAGAAATATCCTTCCATTGAATTATCACAGCCACCAATCAAGTATTGTACAGACAATGCATCTATGATTGGTGCGACAGGATATGTCGCATATAAAAACGGTATTCGTGGTGGATTTGATGTTTCAGCAGATCCATCATTGCCAATGCCAGGAGAAGAATAATATTAAAATTATTCTTTTTTTCACAAACTATCTTTTCGGTGTTAAAATAGTATATAGGTGATTACTATGACAACAGAAAGAAAAGTACCAAAAGCAACATTACAAAGATATCCAGTTTATTTAAAAGCACTTAGAAAATTAAAAGCAGATGGCGAAACAAAAATCATGTCTCGTCAGCTAGCCGATTATGTTTCCATTGAATCCACAACAATTCGTAGAGATTTCTCATTCCTTGGAAGTTTAGGAAAACAAGGGTATGGATATAACGTTGATGATCTGATTAAAATATTCTCAGATGAATTGGGCGTGAACTTTGATGAAAAAATCGTATTGATTGGTGCAGGTAACTTAGGAAAAGCATTACTAAACTACAATAAATGGAACCATGTCGTTGGTGAAATTGTATGTGCGTTTGATTTAGTACCAGAAAAAGTAACAGGTGCTTCCGTACCTGTCTATGCTTTAAAAGATATCAAGGAAAAGCTGCCAAAAGGATGTAGAATTGCAATCCTATGTATTTCACAAGATGTACAGAATACAGTTGACCTTTTGGTAGATTCTGGTATAAAGGGATTTGTAAGTTTTGCGGTAGACCATTTTTCTGTTCCGCAAGGAGTATATGTAAAACAAGTAGATGTTGTTAGTAGTATACAAGAGCTTGTGTTTGAAACAAACTCTATGAAAGATTAAAGAAGTAAGGGGAATTGATTATGCCAACAGAAATGAGTATTCGTGAGTTATATGGACTCACTTCAACAGGAACACAATATGAAAAGGACCAGATTGAATATGTTCAGCTGCAGGGTTGGGTTCGTTCAAATAGATCTGGTAAGAATGTATCTTTTATTGCGTTAAATGATGGAACTTACTATCAGAATGCACAGATCGTTTATACTGCTGATACATTAACAAATTATGACGAAGTCAGCAAGTATTTAACAGGTACAGCAATCTCCGTCATTGGTAAGCTGGAAATTACCCCAGATGCAAAGCAGCCATTTGAAATCCAGGCAACTGAAATCAACCTGGAAGGTGCCTGTGATTCAACATATCCATTGCAGAAGAAGAGACATTCTTTTGAATATTTAAGAGAAATTGGTCATTTAAGACCTCGTACAAATACATTCTCAGCTGTATTTAGAGTTAGAAGTGCTCTTGCAATGGCAATTCATACATTCTTCCAGGAACAGGGATTTGTATATGTACATACACCAGAAATTACAGGAGCAGATGCTGAAGGTGCTGGTGAAACATTCACAGTTACAACAAGAGAAGATGGTAAGTATGAAGAAGATTTTTTCGGCAAGCATGCTTCTTTAACTGTATCTGGTCAGTTGCAGGCAGAAGCATTTGCATTAGCATTCAGAGATGTTTATACATTCGGTCCAACATTCAGAGCTGAAAATTCTAACACAACAAACCATTTAGCTGAGTTCTGGATGATTGAACCAGAAATGGCATTTGCTGATCTTGCATATAACATGGATGTCATTGAAGATATGATCAAGTACTGTATTGATTATGTTTATGAAACATGTCCAGAAGAAATGAAGTTCTTCAATGAAAGAATCGATACAACTTTACAGGAAAGATTAAACCATGTTCGTAACAGTGAATTTAGAAGAATGCCTTATACAGAAGGTATTGAAATCTTAAAGAAAGCTGTTGAAGACGGTGTAAAGTTTGAAAATTCAAAGATTGAATGGGGCATGGATCTCATGACAGAACATGAAAGATATCTTACAGAAAAGGTTGTTAAGGGTCCTGTATTCTTAACAGACTATCCAAAGGATATCAAGGCATTCTATATGAGACAAAATGATGATGGCAAGACAGTCGCTGCAGTTGACTGCTTAGTACCTGGCGTTGGAGAACTTGTTGGTGGTTCTCAGCGTGAAGAAAGACTTGAAGTTCTTGAAGCACGTATGGATGAACTTGGAATGAACAAGGAACATTACAAATGGTATCTTGATTTAAGAAGATATGGTGGATGCCAGCACGCTGGATTCGGTCTTGGATTTGAAAGACTTGTTATGTATATCACAGGTATGGAAAACATCCGTGATGTCATTCCATTCGCAAGAACACCTAGAAATTTAAATTTCTAATCATAAATAGACAAGGGATGGAACAAAACTTCCATTCCTTTTTTGGAGAAAAATATGTTATATCAAATTTCAAAAGCTTCAAAGTATTATGGTGCAGATACTGTATTTGAAGATATTAATTTTGAAATCAAAGGAAATGAAAAGATTGCACTTGTTGGAAGAAATGGCTGTGGAAAAACAACATTTTTAAGATGCATGTGTGGTGAAGAAAACTTTGATAAAGGGATAATCAATATGCAAAATGGAACACGTATTGGTTACCTTGCACAGAAAGTACTTGAACATGATGACTGGACTGTGGAACAAGAATTAATGACAATTTATGAGCCTTTATTTGCTTTACAAAAGAAAATGAATGCTTTAGAAGAACAAATGGCAACAGATTATTCTGAAAAAATCATGATGCAATATGCACAGATGCAGGAACAGTTTGAAGCAATGAATGGCTATAACTGGCAGTCTGAAATGAATACTGTTTTTACAAAATTTGGATTTTCTTTAGAAGATCTCAATAAAACAATTGGTACATTTTCAGGTGGTCAGAAAACAAGAGTTGCATTTGTTAGATTGTTGTTGAGTAAACCAGATATCTTATTGCTTGATGAACCTACAAACCATTTAGATATTGATGCAATTGAATGGCTGGAAGGATATGTGAAAAACTATCCAAAGGCTGTTGTGATTGTATCACACGATAGAATGTTCTTAGATCATACAGTAGAAGTTGTCTACAATATGGAATACGGAAAGATGAAGCGCTATGCAGGTAACTATTCCTCATTCACAATTCAAAGAGACAATGATCTGGAACGTCAGCAGAATGCTTATCAGCGTCAGCAGAAAGATATTGAACGTTTACAGCAGTTGATTGAAAAGTTCAGATACAAAAAGAATAAGGCAGCATTTGCACAATCAAAGATCAAGTATTTAGATCGTATGGAAAAACTATCCGTTGATCAGGCAGATACAAAAACATTCCATGCACACTTCACTCCAGCAATCAAAGGTGGAGAAAAGGTTTTGGAAACAGATCACTTAAAGATTGGCTATGATCATGTATTGACAGATGTAACGATGAAGATGCGACGTGGTGATCGTATCGCTATTATCGGTCCAAATGGAACTGGGAAATCAACATTTGTGAAAACATTGATGGATATCATTCCTTCGTTAGGAGGATCCTATCTATTTGGTCATCAAATTGAAAAAGGTTATTTTGATCAGCAGTTAGCACAATTCTCATCTGGTAAAACAGTTTTAGAAGAATTATGGGATGAACATCCAGACTTAGATCGCACAGAAGTCAGAAGTGTATTAGGACAGTTTTTATTCAGTGCAGATGATGTATTTAAATCTGTAGATGTTTTATCAGGTGGCGAAAAAGTGCGTTTATCTTTTGCTAAACTGTTATTGGAACATGCGAATCTTTTGATTCTCGATGAACCTACAAACCATCTGGATATTCCTGGAAAAGAAGCTTTGGAAGAATCCTTAAAAGACTTTACAGGCTCTATCTTGTTTGTTTCTCATGATCGTTACTTTATTCAGCAGCTAGCGACTGGTTTAATTCGCTTTGAAGATGGAAAAGCAGAGTTTATCGATCAGACATATGATGAATATATGCAAAGTGAAGATGCAAAACCTGTTTTATCAAGCTCACATGAAGAGGAAAAACAAGTAACTTCTGAGGCAACACGAAGACAGATTTCACCAGAAGCAAGGAAAAGAGAACTCGCAAAACTGGAAAAACAGATTGAAGAAAAAGAAGCAGAACTCGAAGATATGCGTGCATTACGCTTTGAACCAGAATACTATCAGGACTATACAAAGATGAATGCACTGGATCAGGATATTGATGATATCCACAATGAAATTGCACATCTGGAAAAGAAATGGGAAGAATTGATGGAAGAAATGTAGTTCTTTCTATTTACGATAATCACAAAATGCATTAAAATTTGTTTGTTTGAAAAGGAGAAAAAAGAAAATGAATATTTCACCATTACAAGCTGAAAGATTAAAGTATGCTCCAAAATTACCTGGCATGCTAAGAAACGGTATTTCAGAAATCTGCGTTAAGGAAGGCGAAGCAACACAGTCTGTTGCAGATCAGGAAAAGATCAAGGCTTTATTCCCTAACACATATGGAGAAAAGGAAATCACATTTGAAAAGGGTGCAAACACATCTGCAGCTAAGAAGCAGGTTGTTGGTGTTATCCTCTCTGGTGGACAGGCACCTGGCGGACACAACGTTGTTTGTGGTCTATATGATGCTTTAAAGGCAACAAGTGCTGAAAATGTACTTTATGGATTTAAGAATGGTCCAAGTGGATTATTAGATGATGACTATGTAGAATTCAATGATGAATTCATCAACCAGTATAGAAATACAGGTGGATTTGATATCATCGGTTCTGGTAGAACAAAGCTTGAAACAGAAGAACAGTTCGCAGTAGCTGCAGAAGTATGCAAGAAGCATGGTATTACAGCTATCGTTATCATCGGTGGTGATGACTCAAATACAAACGCTGCAGTATTAGCAGAATACTTTGCTGCACACAACACAGGTGTTCAGGTTATCGGTTGCCCTAAGACAATCGATGGTGACCTTAAGAACGAAGATATCGAATGTTCTTTCGGTTTCGATACAGCTACAAAGACATATAGCGAAGTTATCGGTAACATTGAAAGAGATGCTAACTCTGCTAAGAAGTATTGGCATTTCATCAAGGTTATGGGACGTTCTGCTTCTCACGTAGCTCTTGAATGTGCTCTTGAAACACAGCCAAACATCTGCTTGATTTCTGAAGAAGTTGCTGCTAAGAAGATGTCTTTAGCTTCTATTGCTGACTATATTGCTGATAGTGTTGCTGCTAGAAGCGAAAAGGGTATGAACTTTGGTGTTGCAATTATTCCTGAAGGTGTTGTTGAATTCGTTCCTGAATTCTCAGTATTAATCGGAGAAATCAATGAATTATTAGCTGGTAGCAAGGCTGATGAATTCAATGCATTACCTACATGGAAAGATAAGTATGCATTCATCGAAAAGGGATTAACAGCTGAATCTATGGCAGTATTTGCTATTCTTCCTGAAACAATCCAGCAGCAGTTATTCTTAGAAAGAGACCCACACGGAAACGTACAGGTTTCATTAATTGAATCTGAAAAGTTATTCTCTGCTCTTGTAAAGGCTAACCTGGAAGAAAGAAGAAAGAACGGAAAGTTCAATGGTAAGTTCAATGCATTACACCACTTCTTCGGTTATGAAGGAAGATGTGCATTCCCATCTAACTTCGATGCTGACTACTGCTATTCCTTAGGTTACAATGCATTCATGCTCATCCAGTATGGATACAATGGATACCTCTCCAAGATTTCTAATCTTTCTAAGCCAGCTGAAGAATGGGTAGCTGGTGGTATGCCAATCACTAAGATGATGAACATGGAAAGAAGACATGGTGAAGATAAGCCAGTTATCAGAAAGGCTCTTGTTGAATTAGATGGTGCTCCATTCAAGTACTTTGAAGCACATAGAGCTGAATGGTCTGTTGAAACAGCTTATACTTATCCAGGTGCTATCCAGTACTATGGACCAAGTGAAGTTTGTGACCTCACAACAAGAACTCTTGCTCTTGAAAAGGGTTTGATGAAGTAATCATTTCTATTTGAAGACTTTAGGGTGTTCCTAGAGTCTTTTTTTAATGCGCGAAAAAAACATATTTCACTCTAGGAGGAGAAGCATCAAATAGCACTTGACCGTTCCCTAAAGGAACGGTTTTACAATGCTTTCTAGATGTCTAAGCAAAAGATGAAAACTGTGAATGAAGTATGTTTAATGATGCATGTTACAAGAAAAACGCTGTATTACTACGACAAGGTTGGTATATTGAAACCAACGATTCGTGCAGGAAAACAGAAAGCAAAGCTTTATGATGAGAAGCAATTACTGAAGCTACAGATGATTTTGAAGTATAAAAAAGCAGGAGTATCTCTTGAAAGTATTAAACAAATGATGAATGAATCTAACAAAATCAAAGTGAAAGTATTAGAAGATGTGATTGTTCAAATGAAGCTTGATATTGAAACGATGAGTCACAGAATTCATTATGCGGAAAAACTCATCCAGGAATTAAAGGAGAATGATGATGAAACAATTGAATGAAGCAACAAAAAGAATACTGACAATTGTATTGATTGTAGTTTTTACTGCAGCAGGGTTATTCCTAGGTACAAAAATTGGAAGTAAAGAAGCACAGACAGATGGCAAGACTGCTAAGCTGACATTTGAGGATATTGGAGAATTAGCAACGCAGAGTGCCTACTGTTCAGAAATTGAAATGATTGCAGATGGACAGAAAGCATTTGGATTTGATATTCCATTTACGCAGGCAAAGCAGATTTATTCCTATGATGTCAAAATCAAAGCTGGATATGATTTTACAAAAATTACATATGATGTGGATGAAGAAAAGAAACTGATTACAGTAAAGCTTCCACAGGTACAGACATTATCAAAAGATTTAGATACATCTAGTTTCAAGGTATACCATGAGCAGGATTCTATGTTTACGACAATCAAGCTGGAAACACAAAACAAGGGATTACAGGAATTGATTGACCGTGCAGAAAAAGATGCGATTGAAAATGGTCTATATGAAGAAGCTGAAAAGAATGCAGAGCTTGTATTAAAAGGATTCTTTGCTTCTGAATACAATACAAAGGAATATAAGATTCAATTTGAAACAGAATAAGTAGAAGTTACATACTTCTGCTTTTTTTGATAAAAAAAACCATCCTGATGATGGTTCAGCGGAGAAGAAGGGATTTGAACCCCCGCACGCTTTCACGCCTGTCGGTTTTCGAAACCGATCCCTTCAGCCTCTTGGGTACTTCTCCATAGCGAAAATCATTATATCATATTTCTTTTAGAAATAATTTTTAAAAAATTGCATAATATTTCTTTACAGATAATACTATGCGTTATATAGTTGATACAGGAGGTGTGAATATGGATGCACAGCTAAAAAGAGGTATTTTAGATATTTGTGTACTAACTGCATTACTAAAAGAAGATTCTTATGGGTATAAGATCATCAAAGACTTACATGATGTCATAGAAATTTCAGAATCTACGTTATATCCCATTTTAAGAAGATTGGAGAAAAACGGCAGCTTAACAGTATATACAGAAGAACATAATTATCGCTTACGTAAAATGTATCATATTACACCAGCTGGTGTAAAAAAGATTCAGGATTATTTAGAAGATCTTCAGGAATTAATGAGTGTATATCAATACATTCAAAAGGAGGCCAGACAATGATTGAAAATTACTTGAAAGAACTAGAAAAAGTATTAAACGCTAATGCATATGATGATGTACAGGGTGTCATTGATTATATGAGAGAATTTGCAGAAGATAAAAAAGAAGAAGGGGAAACAGAAGAAGATATTATTACTTCTTTTGGTACGGTGGAAGACGTTGCATCTTCTATTCTTCAAAAGGAAATAAAAACAAAAGAAATTGCTTCTTCCTTGAAAGAAATAGATGTATCTATGATGAGCGCAGATATTACATTTCAAGTGAAAGATGTGAATGATGTGGAAGTTAATTTTACTGATCCAAAACGATTTACAATTATTGATAAAGAACATGTATTGCGTATTCAAGAAAAGAAACTAAAAGATGTCTTCTTCTTTGGCAATCACAGTGCAGAAGTGGTTGTGAATGTTCCTGAAAATGTGCGTTATGAAAAGATTAAAATTGAAGGTGCTTCTTCAGATGTTGCGCTTAACAATATTTCAACTGACAAACTGAAAATTGAAGTAGCATCTGGTGATGTGGAAATGAAAGATTGTAATATTGAAGACATGCATTGTGAATGTGTATCTGGTGATGTGGATATTAAATCTTCAACAGCACGTGATCTGCATATTGAATGTATATCTGGAGATATTGAAATCAAGAATATTTCTACTTACAATATGGAACTAGAAAGCGTGTCTGGAGATATGGAAGTTCTGATCAGCGATGATGAAAAAAACTATACAGTAAAAAGCAATCAATTATTCCGTTCTAGAAAATATGGAAATGGAAATAAAAAGATTGAAGCAACGACTATTTCTGGAGATATCGATATCGATTTTGAGTGAGGGTAAATATGATAAATGAATTTTTAAAATCTAGAATCGAAGATGCAAAAACACTTGTACAAAAATTAAATGAGACATATGAATATGTCAGTATTCTTGGCAACTACGTCAAAACAAAGAAAGCACTCATAACAACCGTATCCTCTTCAATTGATGAATTGGATAATGAATGTGGATTTGTGATCAAAGTCTATAAAGATGGTCATTACAGTGAATATTCCTGTGATGATATTCGTGGCTTGCAAGCAGATGATGTTATTAGCGCGATAACAGTTTCAACACCATTTGCGGCAAGTATTCCATGTTTAAAAGAAAATAAACATGTAGAATCTTTTGCAAGAGAAGATGCCTCTTCCTTGACGGATGAAGAAATCTATCAGCGACTAAATGCAATCAAAGAATATGCACATGCAAAAGATCCAAAGGTCATTCAAGTTGGATGTGTATTTATGAAGCGTGAAACTTCTAAGATCTTTGTTTCTACAAATAAATGCCTGGATCAGAAATATGACTGGTGTAATGCTATGATGCAGGTTGTTGTACGTGATGGAGATAATATCAAGATGAACTTTACTGGAGAAGGAGAAGTAGACAGTAAGCTTGTCCTGGATAAGATTGATGCAGATAAAGATGAAGTCATTGATATTGCATTGAAACTGTTAAATGCGCGTCCAATTGAAGCAGGAACATATGATATTATCTGTGATCCAGCAGTTGCGGGTTTAATTGCACATGAAGCATTTGGACATGGTGTAGAAATGGATATGTTCGTAAAAGAACGTGCCAAGGCAGTACAGTACGTTGGTAAAAGAGTCGCAAGTGATGTTGTGAATATGTATGATGGTGCAGCTTCCTGCGTTTCTGCAGCTTCCTATTTCTTTGATGATGATGGCGTTGAAGCAGGTAAAACAAATATTATTAAAAATGGTATTCTGCAAACTGGTATTTCTGATTGTCTAAGTGCAATGGAACTTGGTACAACACCAACAGGCAATGGCAGAAGAGAATCATATAAGCGTAAAGTTTATACAAGAATGACAAATACATTCTTTGATGCAGGAAATGATTCTGTAGAAGATATGATCAAATCAATCAAGCATGGATATTATTTATGTCAAAGCAATAATGGTATGGAAGATCCTAAAAACTGGCAGATCCAATGTACTGCAGGATATGGCATTGAAATTGTTGATGGAAAACTGACAGATCATATCGTTGCTCCAGTGGTAATTTCTGGAAGTGTTGTAGAGCTGTTAAACTCTATTTCAATGGTATCTAAAGATGTGCATATCTTTGGTATGGGAATGTGTGGTAAAGGACATAAGGAATGGGTATTTGTGTCTGATGGTGGACCATATTTGAAAGGAAAAGCAAAATTATCATGATGAATACAGAAGAAATCGTACAAGTATTAAAGAATCGTTCAGATTTATCTGATTATGAATATACAAAAGTTACAAAGCATGCAAGTGAACTGTTCTTTGTGAAAAAGAAAATGGAATTAAACCGTGTTGTAAATACAGATACAATATCCATTCAAGTCTATAAAGATGTAGAAGATAAAAGAGGAAGCAGCATGATTGCGGTAACAAGTGCAGATGATGCCTCTTCTCTGGATGCTAAGATTACTGCCGCAATTAAAAAAGCAGAAACAGCTTTGAATCCATATTATCCTCTTGCATCCAACCAGGCATCTTTGATCAATGCATCTAAGCAGAATGAATCTTTGAATGATATTGCTTTAAAGGTTGCTGAAGCAATTGATGAAGCAAATCAGTCAAGTGAGAGCTGGCTGAATGCAACGGAAATCTTTGTCTACGTTACACGTATAGAATTTATGAATTCCAATGATGTGCATCATGTAGATACAAAATTATCTGTAGAGTTTGAAACAATTCCAACAAGTTCTCATGAGAATGAAGAATTTGAATCTTACAAGTATTATAGAAATAATACATTTGATAAAGCATCTATTGAAAATGATATTCGTGATATTCTTCATTTAGTTAAACAAAGAAGTATTGCCAAGCATATTGATACAGTGAACATTACAAAAGATACACCAGTATACATGTATGGTGAAATGGCAAACCTTATTGTAGGCAATATCATGGAGAATGCATCGTATGCTTCTCACGTGATGCAATCCAATCACTATGCTATTGATAAACCTGTTTCAAATACAAAGTTTGATATGATTCTAAAAGGACAGATTGAAGGTGCCGCAAATGCAAGTGCATTTGACAATCATGGTGTTGTATTAAAAGAAACAGAAATCATTCATGATGGTATTAACACAAATCTATTTGGTGATATTCAATATGGTCATTATTTAAATGCCAAAGAAATTACAGGTTCCTATCCAGTTGCTGAGATTAAAGCAAAGAATACAGTAGATGCCTTGCAGCCACATTTGATCATTGATCATTTCTCTGCACCACAGTTAGAAAGTGCTTCTGGTTATTTTGGAGGAGAAGTTCGACTGGCTAGATACTTTGATGGAGAAAAATATATTCCACTAACTGGTTTTTCCATTACAGGAAATATCTATGATGCTTTACAAGATGTTGAATTCTCTTGTGAAAATACAACAACACAGAAATATCAGGGACCAAAATACTTTATCTTCAAGAATTTAAACATTGCTTGAAAAAATTTTCAAACAAATGTAAAAAATGTTAAACAATAGAGAACGTTTTGAAGAACGTTCTCTTTTTTATGTGGTAGGATAGAAATCACTGAGAGTGAGGGTATTGATCATGGAAGAAATCTCAAGCACATTATTAAATGAATTACGTACAAATTATGAGGCAGATGCAAAAGCACGTGTTGTAAGAAATGCATTAACAAAGAATGATCTGAATTCTATTTCACGTGTATTTGATGCAGAATGTCATAATCCTAATATCTTTAGTGTTGATTTAAAAACAATGAAGGCAACAAACCAGATGCAGTCTGGCAGATGCTGGATCTTCTCTTCAATGAATTTCCTAAGAGAAAAGATTGCCAAGAAATATAACATTAAAGAATTTGAACTATCACAGAATTATATTGCATTCTTTGATAAACTGGAAAAAGCAAACTGGTTTATGGAATGTGCATTAAATGAAATTAACAATCCAATGGATAGTGAAAAGATGAGATATCTTTTAAGCTGGGCTGTTGGTGATGGCGGACAGTGGAATATGATCCAGTCTCTTGTCAAGAAATATGGATTATGTCCAAAGACAGCAATGCCAGAAACATATCAGTCTTCTCATACAAGA
Source organism: uncultured Bulleidia sp. (assembly GCA_934725105.1). Classification (GTDB taxonomy): domain Bacteria; phylum Bacillota_I; class Bacilli_A; order Erysipelotrichales; family Erysipelotrichaceae; genus Bulleidia. The sequence goes on from CAKVBD010000023.1 coordinate 14,206, forward strand.
ACAATGAATGGACTTTTGAATAAGAGATTGAGAAAGTTTGTCGTGGATACAAGAAAAGAAGGTGCAGATATTCCTGCTCTAAAAGCACAGGCATTAAAAGAAATCTACTCTTTGATTGCTTCCTGCTTTGGTTTACCACCAAAGGAATTTACATTTGAGTATGTAGACGCAGATGAAAATCATCATGCGGAATATCACGTAACACCAGCGCAGTTCTATGAAAATTATTTGGGTGCAGATATTGATGACTACATTAACTGCATCAATGCACCTACATCTAACAAGGAATATTACAAGACATATACTGTTGAATATCTTGGCAACGTTGTAAATGGCAATCCAATCAACATGTTGAATTTGCCATTGGATGAATTTAAGAATGCAACAATTGAACAGTTAAAGAGTGGAGAACCTGTATGGTTTGGATGTGATTGTGGACCAGATGGAGACCGTGAAAGTGGTCTATGGGATGATGCACAGTATGACTATGAAAATACATTAGACATGGATCTATCTATGACAAAAGCAGAAATGCTCGATGCACATCAGTCTGCAATGAACCATGCAATGATGCTGACAGGTGTCAATCTTGATGAAAATGGAAAACCAAACAGATGGAAGATTGAAAATTCCTGGGGTGATAAAGTCGCTAATCAGGGATACTTTATTGGAAGTGATACATGGTTTGATAAATACATGTATGTTGTCGCAGTGAACAAGAAGTTCTTGTCAAAAGAAGCCTTGGCTGCACTTGAAAAAGAACCTGTTCAGGTTGCTCCATGGGATCCATTTGGAACATTGGCTGACTAATCAGGGTATACACATTCTTTGTGAAGAATGTGTATTTTTTATGGGGAGGATTGATTTATGATTACAGATTCGTTTGATATTGCTACAGAAACATATATCAATGAAGAAGATTTTTATGGAAAACAAGGAAAGATGGTGGATACATGCATCATTATCTTTTCAGATCAAATTTATCAGAAAATACTGAATACATATGCATGTACGAAAATCACTGAAATTAGAGGATGTAATGGTTCTACAGATATTATGTCTCTTGTATACAAGGGAAAGAAGATTGCATTCTATCTCACAGAGCTAGGTAGTACAATGTGTGCACAATGCATGATTGAAGCAGCATGGGTAAGTGGTGCATATCGCTTTATCATGTCTGGATCTTGCGGAAGTATCAGTGAGAAGACAAAAGGAAAGTATATTATTCCAACAGAGAGCTATCGTGATGAAGGTATGTCATATCATTTCAAAAAACCTGCAGACTATATCACAATCAAGAATCATGAGAAAGTAGCTTTGTATTTCAAAGAAAATCATATTCCATACATTGAAGGAAGAGTCTGGACAACAGATGCATTTACAAGAGAAACAAGAGGTGCAGTACAGAAAAGAAGAGAAGAAGGGTGTCTTGCAGTGGAGATGGAAATTGCAGGTGTGCAGGCAGTGGCAGATTTCTATGGATTCGAACTATATACATTTTTAGAATGTGGAGATACATTTGCGGAAGAATATAACAATACAGGTTTAAATGAAGCCAACCATAATCATTCAAAATTTGAAATTGAATTAGAATTTGCTTTAACACTGGAAAATGAAGTTTGCTTATTTCAGCCACACATTGAAGATCTTTGGTATCGAAAGACACTTGTGGAAGATGAAAAGACAATGGCATTCAATGATGCCAATGGTGGATCTTTTCCATTTGATGCGAAAAAATGGGAACCATTTTATAAGAAATGGGGTTTGGATGAGAACTATTTCTATCGTTATATTTTTGATGAGAATCATTCCTATGCTGGAGAAATTGGATATGTTAAAGAGACAAATACAATCTGCAGGATGCATATCATTGTGGAATATAAAAAAAGGAATCAAGGGATTGGTACACAGGCAATACAGCTTTTATTCGAGGAAGCAAAGAAGAATGGAATCGAAGAAATCAAAGTGGAAATGGATGAGAATGATAAAAACATTGCAGTATTTATAAAGCAAGGCTTTATGAAAGCAAATAGTACAGTATTTACAAAAAAACTGTAATTGAATGGAAAACACATGTTTTTTCCTAGGAAACGAATGATTTTATGAAAACTTTTCAAAATTTTCAGTTTTTCATCTGCAATCTTTCATGAAAAGTTCATATTTGCGTTGACGCACCTTAACACAAACTTTAAAATAGTAACTACTTTGGAGGGAAAAGTACTATGAAAAAGATTTTATGTGCTTCTATGGCAGTACTTCTCGCTGCAGGATGTTCTGCAGGTGGAGCTGGTTCAGCTGGTACAGAAGCAACAAACACAACATCTGAAGATGCTAACTACGTCTTCACATCTGATCTTCAAACATTGGACTGGCATTTATCACAGAATGCTACTGATGCTCAGATCACATCCAACCTGGTAGATGGTCTTACAGAAATTAACAAATATAATAACTATGTAGGCGCTCTAGCAGAAAGCTGGGAACACAACGAAGACTCTACAGTCTGGACATTCCACCTGAGAGATGCTAAGTGGGTTACAAACACTGAAGAAGAATATGCTGATGTTACAGCTGAAGACTTCGTAAACGGTGTTCGTCACTTATCCGATTTCCAGGGTGCAACAATTGCGATTGCTGAAAGCTATGTTAAGGGCTTAGCAGAATATGGAAAGTCTGAAAGAACAGATGCTGACTGGGATAAGGTTGGTATCAAGGCTCTTGATGACAAGACTGTTGAATACACATTAACAGACCCAACACCATTCTTCCATACAGTTGTAGCTAACAACTCATTCTGGCCAGTAAACAAGGAATTCCTTGAAAGCAAGGGCGATGGTTGTAAACTTGGTTCACCAGACCCAACAAACTGTGGCTATGGTAAGGCAACAGACCCATCATCCATTCTTTACAATGGTGCATATATCTTAGATGAAATCGTATCTAAGTCTTCTCAGAAGATGCATAAGAATGAACAGTACTGGGATGCTGAACATGTATACATCCAGAATGTAAACCGTGTATTCGATGACGGTTCTGATCCAGCTTCTACAGTTAAGGGCTTTGAATCTGAATCTAATCCTTACTATCAGGCAACATTATTAACAACTGCTAAGGATTTCGAATCTTACTTAGAACAGTATAAGGAATATGCATTCAACCCTCAGCAGAATGGTTATACATTCGGTATCAACTTCAACTTCAACAGAACAAACTTTGATAACTCATCAAAGACAAAGGCTCAGCAGGCTGATACAAAGAAGGCACTTCTAAATGCTCACTTCAGAAAGGCTCTCAAGTATGGTTTCGATAGAGTTTCCTACATGGGAACAGTTATGGACAAGACAATTGCTGAAAAGGTAATTCGTACTCTTGAAACTCCATGGAACTTCGTTTCTACTTCTGATGGTAAGTCTTATGGTGAATTAGTTCAGGCAGCTAGTGAAGATCCATCAATCGATCTTTCTGAAGGACAGGATTCCGTTTACAATCCTGAAAAGGCTAAGGAAGAATTAGAACTTGCTAAGAAGGAATTAACAGATGTTTCCTGGCCAATCGTTCTTGACCTGTTAACAGATGATGCTTCTGCTTCATTACCAAAGCAGGCTGCTTCTCTTGAACAGTCCATTGAAGAATCTTTAGGTTCTGAAAACGTTGATATCGTTGTTCACCCAGTCAGTGATGATGAATACACAGCTTCTTCTTACACAGCTACAGGTCCATGGGATTCATGCTGGGATATCTCAACTTCAACAGGTTGGGGTGCAGACTATATCGATCCTAAGACATACTTAAGCATCTTCTCACCAGTTAACGGTGACGTTCTATCACAGTCCATGGGTCTATGCTTCTATGGATCAAATGAATATGATAACGACGCTGATAACAAGGCTAACGATGCAGCTATCGAAGCAGTTGGCTTACTTGATTACCAGAAGATGATCGATGATGCATATGCAATCAATGATGACCTCGATGCTCGTTATGCAGCTGAAGCAAAGGCTGAAGCATATCTCTTAGATAATGCTATCGCTATTCCTGTTCAGACACAGACAGCAGCAGTTAACTTCACACTTTCTAGAGCAGTTCCATTCTCTGGTGCTTATCAGTCAACTAAGTACAAGGGTTTGATCATCCAGAAGGATCCTGTTAAGGCTGAAGATTACAACGCAGCATACGAACAGTGGAAGAAGGATAAGGTTGCTGACGCTCAGAAGAACGCTCAGTAATATCTTCAAAAAAACATTACAATAGATGATAAGGAGGCTGTGCCTCCTTATCGTTTGTTTTGAGAAAACGATAAATTTCACGAAAAATTGTGAAAGGAGGACATAAATTATGAAAAAATATGTATGGGGGCGTGTAGTACGTGCAATTCTCTCTGCATTTATCGTAACTGTTATCGCAATGGTTATGATCTATACATTAATACCTCGTCATTTGATTTTCAAAACTGACCCAACATATCAGAAGTTAGGTGGTAAGGCAGATGACAGAGAGAGATATAAAAACACAGCCTATGAAAGATTAGGTTATATTTACTTTGATGAACAGGTAGATATGTGTAAGGCTTACGCTGCTGATAGCGTAGAAGCTTGTAATGTGAATGGTTCATCACAGGCAAATGAAGTTGCAGAAAAGTATGAAGCAGACGGTTGGACAGTAAAGCAGTATAAAGCTGGTGGTTATTATGCTTATAAAGATGTTCCAATCTTTAAGATTGTCGCAAATTTCTTTTCTAACTTAATTGAAATCGATCATCCTTGGAGAGTGAACGACAGTTCTAATCCAGATCTTAAGAGAAGAATCTATTTCGGAACAGATTATAATGGTGTACCTGCATTAATGGGTGAAGGTACAAAGCATAAGTATTTGATTTATTTTGATGGAAGTTTCCCATTTATTCATCAGAATGTAATTTCTTTGAATTTAGGTAAATCTTATCCTTCTTATGCATATACAGATATTTCTAAGGTAATATCTTCTGGTCAAGGTACAGAAAAATCTACAATGCAGAAGTTTGAAACAGGCTCTAAGACAAAGAGTGCTGTAATTCAGCATAGCTGCACATATAAAGCTACAAAGAACCTTGATAAGTTAGACAAGAATAAATTTACAGACAACTACGCAACTTGTGATACAACAAAGAAAGATCCATCAATGATTGCTACATCTATGACATTTGGTGTATTGGCATTATTGCTTGCTTATTGTATTGCAATTCCTGCTGGTATGTTAATGGCTTCTCATAAAGGTAAAGCAGCAGACCATATTGGTACAGTATGGATCAACTTCATGATTGCGGTACCATCACTTGCATTTATCTTCTTCGGTAGACAAGTATTCTATTTATTAGGTTTCCCAACGTCATTCCCTTCACTTGGGGCACATAATATTAAGAGCTATATTCCAGCTATTGTTATTTTAGCTTTGATGAATACAGGTTCATTAATGCTTTGGACAAGAAGATATATGTTAGACCAGTCCAATGCAGACTATGTTAAGTTTGCTCGTGCAAAGGGTCTTTCACAGAGTGAAATCTTTAAGAAGCACATTCTTAGAAACGCAGTCATTCCTATTGTTCATGACCTTCCAGCAAGTATTATCTTAACAATCACAGGTGCTGTATTAACAGAAACAGTATTTGCGATTCCTGGAACAGGTAAATTATTACCAGATGCTATCAACGAGCATAACAACGCAATGATCGTCGCTTTAACAATTCTTTATACATCTCTATCAATCTTTTCAGTATTGATTGGTGATTTGTTAATGACGGTAGTAGATCCAAGAATTAAATTAACAGATGATGGAGGTGCAAACTGATGAGTGAAATGAATAATAAATTTGTATTCGTTAAAAGTGACGAACGTGAATCAGAACATATTGCTGCTCCTAAGTATTCTTACTGGAGATCTGTATTCAAACAATTCTTAAGCAAGAAATCTACAATTGCAATCTTGATTATTGCATCTATTGTTATCTTATTATCTATCATTGATCCAATGCTCAGTGGATACAATGGTATTTCTCATCCAAATATCAACAATGATTCTATGAAGTTTATTGGCCCATGCTTTAAGTATTTGTTTGGTACTGACAGTTATGGTGATAACTTGTGGAATGTAGTGTGGATCGGTGCACGTAACTCTTTAGGAATTGCTGGTTTAACTACATTGATCACAATTACATTGGGTGTTACTGTTGGTTCTATCTGGGGTTATTCTAAATCCATGGATAAATGGATGATTGAAATCTACAACATTATCGCTAACGTACCATTTACATTAATTGTATTCGTTATGATGTATATCTTAGGCAGAGGTTTCTGGCAGCTGATCTTCGCAATGTCTGTTACTTCCTGGCTAGGTACAGCATACTTCATTCGTACACAGGTTATGATTATTCGTGACCGTGAATACAACCTTGCATCTAGATGCTTAGGTACAGGTAAATGGACAATTGTTAAAAATAACATTCTTCCATATTTGATTTCTATTATTGTTACTTCTATTTCAAGAGACTTGCCATCATACATCTCTCTTGAAGTATTCTTAGCATGGTTAGGAATTGGTGTTGGTGAAAGTACACCATCTTTAGGTAAGACAATTTCTGCAAATAGAATCTTTATGACAAACTCAGGTTACTTATTCTGGATTCCAGTTGCAGTTTCTGCAGTGATTACAGTTTCATTATATGTAGCTGGTCAGACATTAGCGGATGCTGCTGACCCAAGAACACATAGATAAGGAGGCATAAAACAATGACAACAAATCAGGAAATCATTTTATCTGCTTCCGATGTTGAAGTGCAGTTCACAGTCAGAGGCAAACAATTAAGAGCGATTCGTAATATCTCTATTGATTTATATAAAGATGAAACATTAGCAATCGTTGGTGAATCCGGTTCTGGTAAATCTGTATTTACAAAAACATTTACAGGCATGCTTGAAAGTAATGGTAGAGTTACTAACGGTACAGCAATGTTTGAAGGTAAAGACCTTTATGCAAATAAAACAGATGCAGACTGGGAAGCAATTCGTGGTAAGAAGATTGCCACAATCTTCCAGGACCCTATGACTTCTTTAAACCCAATTATTCCAATTGGAAAGCAGATTACAGAAGTTATTGAAAAGCATCAAGGTAAATCTTTTGCAGAAGCAAAAGAAGAAGCAATCAAATTGATGGAAGAAGTTGGTATCTACAATGCTGAAGGCAGATTCGATGAATATCCATTCATGTATTCTGGTGGTATGAGACAGAGAATCGTTATTGCGATTGCTTTGGCTTGTCATCCAGATATCTTGATCTGTGATGAACCTACAACAGCGCTAGACGTTACAATTCAGGCACAGATCATTCGTTTGATCAAGAAGCTGCAGAAGCAGTATGGCTATACAATCATCTTCATTACACATGACTTAGGTGTCGTAGCAAATGTAGCTGATCGTGTCGCTATTATGTATTCTGGACAGATCATTGAATATGGTACTGTTAACGAAATCTTCTATGAACCAAAGCATCCATATACTTGGGGCTTATTGAGTTCATTACCTCAGCTTGGTATCAAGGGAGAACCATTATATGCAATTCATGGTACTCCACCTAGCTTGTATGATGAAATCAAGGGTGATGCATTCGCTCCTAGAAGTGACTATGCAATGGAAATTGACTTTGAAGAAGAACCACCTATGTTTAAGGTAACAGATACACACTATGCAAAAACATGGCTGTTGGATCCAAGAGCTCCAAAGGTTGAACCACCAGCACAGGTAACATCACTACATGAAAGAATGAAGCAGGTAATTGCAGAACAGGAGGAACATTAAATGAGTGAAACATTACAGAATCCTGTCCTCGAAAAGGATGAAAACGGAAGAGAAATTTTATTGAAAGTAAAAGATCTCGCTGTTACTTTCTATAATGGAAAAAAGGAATTCAAGGCAGTTCATGACGTTAACTTTAACGTATATAAGGGAGAAACTTTTTCTCTTGTAGGTGAATCTGGTTCTGGTAAAACAACAATTGGTCGTGCAATCATTCGTATCAATCCTACTTCTAATGGTGATGTATATTTCATGGGTAAGAAGATCAACGGAAAGATTTCTAAAGAAGATCAGCGTTGGGTTATCAGAAATATGCAGATGGTATTCCAGGATCCAGCTGCTTCCTTAAATGAAAGAGCTACAATTGACTATATTGTCAGTGAAGGTTTACAGAACTTCCATTTATATAAAGATGAAGAAGATCGTAAGCAGAAGGTATTGAACGCATTGGAATCTGTAGGATTACTTGCTGAACATGCAACAAGATATCCACATGAATTCTCTGGTGGTCAAAGACAGCGTATTGGTATTGCGCGTGCCATGGTTATGGAACCAACATTACTGATTGCGGATGAACCTATTTCTGCTTTGGACGTTTCTATTCGTGCACAGGTATTAAACCTTTTGAATGAATTCAAGCGTGACAAGGGATTGACACAGATCTTTATTGCGCATGACTTATCTGTTGTTCGTTATATTTCAGATAGAATTGCGGTTATTCATAAAGGACGTATCGTAGAACTTGCGGAAACAAATGAATTGTTCAAGAATCCAATGCATCCTTACACAATTTCATTAATGTCAGCAATTCCATTACCTGACCCTGAAATTGAAAAGGCAAAGACATTAATTACATTTGATGAAGAAGAGGAAGCAAAGAAGTGGAATTATGCTGAAAATGCACCTACATTCCGTGAAATTGTTCCTGGTCACTTCATTTACTGTAATGATGCTGAAATGGAAGAATTCAAAAAGCATTATCAGAAATAATCAAATAGACTGTATCTTTGAAAGATATAGTCTTTTTATATGAGGTATGTTAGAATCTACAAATGAAATTAAATAAGTATATAGGAAATAAAGAGTTTTATTATAAGGTACTCGTCATTGCGATACCTTTACTCATTCAGCAGTTGATTACTAGTTTTGTAAACATGCTGGATAACATTATGGTTGGTCAGACTGGTACACTTGCAATGAGTGGTGTTTCTGTATCAAATCAGATCGTTACGGTATTTAATCTTGCGGTATTTGGATCCATTTCTGCTGCGAGTATCTTTGGTGCACAGTTTGCTGGAAAGAAAGATACAGATGGTGTTCGAAATTGTCTGCGTTTTAAATTAATTGTTGAAATGTTGATTGCATGCATATTTATCTTTGGGTTTCTTGGATTTGGGAAGAATCTGATTGGTTTATTCATGCATCCAGAGCAGGATGATTTAACAACGATTACAAAGACAATGGAATATGCTACACAATATATTTATATTATGACAATTGGATTTGTTCCATTTGCATTGTCACAATGTATTTCATCTTCCATGAGAGAATGTGGAGAAACAAGATTGCCAATGATTGCCAGTGTATCTGCAGTCATCATTAACTTTATTGGAAACAGCATTCTGATTTTTGGCTTGTTCGGTTTTCCTGCTTTAGGACCTGCAGGTGCAGCCATCGCAACTGTAATCTCTCGATTTGCGGAGATGCTTCTTGTCATTTTCTTTGCATTAAAGAATAAAGATAGATTTCCATTCTATATAGGGCTATTTCATCATTTCTCTATTCCAGGGAATTTAGTGAAATCTATCTGTATCAAAGGTTTTCCACTTGTATGTAATGAAATTATGTGGTCTGTTGGTGTCGCAATGATTACGCAATGTTATTCTACAAGAGGCATTGATGCTTTGGCTGCCTATAACATCTCTTCAACGATTACGAATTTATTCTTTGTATCGAATATTGCAATGGGTGACAGTATATCCATTATGGTTGGTCAGCATTTAGGTGCTGGCAATATTGAAGAGGCAGTGGATACAGATCGTAAATTGATTGTATGTACAGTCATGATCGCAATGTGCTTTGGTATTGCATTAATGTTGCTTGCACCACTGTTCCCAGCTTTATATCAGACAAGTGACAGTGTTAGAAATGTTGCCGCAACAATGCTTCGCTTTGGTGGATTAACAATGTGGATTTCAGCAATCTATAACGCATCCTATTTCACACTGCGCTGTGGCGGCAAGACAATCATTACATTCTTGTTTGATTCGGTTGGAACGATTTTTGTCAGTTTTCCAGTCGCATATGCACTTGCACACTTCACAACACTTCCAATTCAATATATGTATTTGATTGTAACTGTTGTAGACTTATATAAAGTCATCCTAGGTTTATTCCTCGTTCATAAAGGAATCTGGGTCAATAACTTAGTTGCAGGAGAATAGAAATGAATCGTATTGAACAATTAGTTGAAAAGTATCACTTACATTCACATCCAGAAGGTGGACATTTTGCGGAAGTATATACTGCACCATTCTTGTATCAGGAAAATAGAGAATGTGCAGGCAGTATCTATTTCATGCTGGAAAAAGATGATATCTCACATTTTCATGTCATTGACTGTGATGAAATCTGGTATTTCCATGAAGGATGTGGAATGAAGATTACAATGATTGATGAAAAAGGAAATATTACATCACAAGATCTTGGTATGGGGGAAGAGGAAGAAGCAATGGTTGTGATTCCTAAAGGTGTCATGTTTGCGGCTGAAAATCTAAAACAGGATTCTTACACATTTGTATCATGTGCAACATCACCACAATTTCAATATTCTGGCTTCCGTCTAGTGAAAGAAAGTGAAGTATCCTGTGATACTTCTACTATCCATCATTTATTTATGGATGATGCACAAATTGATGAAGTTGTTTTATAGAAGGACATTTTGTCCTTTTTTTCATATAATGGGTGCAGAGGAAGTTAATATATGAAATATGTAATTATAAATGCAAAATTATTAAATGGGCACAGGGATATGCATGTTGAAGAAGGCAAGTATATCTATGTGAGTGAAGGAAAGATTGAAAAGATCACAAAATCACTGGAAGATGGCTATGACATTGTTGATCTAGAAGGAAAGTATATTTTACCTGGACTGATCAATATGCACGTGCATCTAGCTGGAAATGGTGCACATTCTGGAAAGCAGAAAGATAATAAGAAAACAGTGGATTTCTTGTTTTCAAATCCCGTAACGAAAGCAATTGCGTATCAAATGGTATGTAATTTTGCCAAACTGGAATTGTATGGCGGTGTTACAACGATTCGTACTGTTGGGGGTTTAAAAGATCTTGATACTAGACTGAGAAATGAAATCAAGGCTGGTAAAAAGACAGGACCTACGATTCTTGCCGCAAATGAAGGAATCACTGTAGAAGGTGGTCATATGGCTGGCAGTGTTGCTAGAGTTGCTAAAAATAATGAAGAAGCAAAACACTTTGTAGAAGCTTCCTATGCACAAGGCGTAGATCTTGTGAAACTGATGGTAACTGGTGGGGTACTGGATGCAAAAGAAAAAGGTGTTCCTGGTGAAATGAAGATGCCAGAAGATATGATCCAGACAATCTGTAAAAAAGCGCATCAATTAGGTTTATTAACAAGTGCACATGTTGAATCTACAGAAGGTGTAAAAGCAGCACTTCGAAATGGTGTAGATAGTATTGAACATGGTGCAAAGCCAGATCAGAAAATGATAGATCTGTTTAAAGAAAAGAAAGCATTTCTGATTACAACTTTATCTCCAGCACTTCCATTTGCCTTGTTTGATCCATCTGTATCAAAGGTTGATGATACACAGCTGTTCAATGGAAAAATGGTGTTTGATGGCATTGTAGAATGCAGTAAGGCTGCACTGGAAAATCATATTCCAGTGGGTTTAGGAAATGATGTTGGCTGTCCTTGGATCACACAATATGATTTCTATCGCGAACTTGTATATTTCCATAAGTATGTAGGAGTAACGAATGGTTTTGCTTTATATACCGCAACATTACAAAATGCAATTCTGGCAGGAATTTCTGATGTAACTGGTTCAATTGATGCTGGAAAACAGGCTGACATGATTGTTGTAAAAGAAAATCCATTAGATGATCTGAATGCACTAAAGAATATTGATATCGTATTTACGAAAGGGAAAATGGTACATCCAAAAATTAAACGTGATAAAGAAATCGAGAAAAGACTAGATGCGTTCTGTAAATAATAATAGATTGACGAAGTAGAAATGCTTCGTCTTTTCTTTTTTATAAAATGGAAACGTTTACATAGATAATAATTTCACAAAATAATTATGAATGAAAAAAAATCGTGTATAATATTTTCGGCGAAAGAGACGGTGATCTTTTCAAGACATCGATTTCAACAATTTCGTCTAAATATCTGTTATTAGATTCGCTGTATCTGAAATATGAACGGCAGGAGGAAAAAAAACTATGAACAGTCAGAAAAAACGCATTCAGCAGCTTACATTGGCGGCTTTTTTTGTTGCCATTGAAGTCATCATGTCAGTGACACCGATTGGCTACATTCCAGTAGGTGCATTATCCATTACAACGATGCATTTACCAGTTATCTTGGCTGGTGTATTGTTAGGTCCAAAATTCGGCGCAGGCATTGGATTTGTATTTGGCTTAACATCTTGTGTACGCGCAACAATGCAGCCAGGTATCACTTCCTTTGTATTTACACCATTTGTTCAGGTTGGTAATATGCATGGCAATGCATTTTCATTATTAATTGCATTTGGTCCACGAATTTTACTTGGCTACTTATCAGGAATGATGTATCGTTTTATTGTAAGAAAAACAAATAACAAAGCATTATCTGCAACTTTAGCTGCAGCATTGAATACAATCATTCATACACTTCTTGTATTAGGTGGAATCTGGGTATTCTTTGCACAGCCTTATGCAGATGCTTTAAATATCACAACAGGTGCTTTAGCCATTGCATTTTTCACAACGATTACAACAAATGGTATTCTAGAAACAGTATTAGCCGCAATCGTTGTACCAGTATTAACGAGAGCACTTCGTCCAGCTGCAGAGAGGATGGGAATCAAAAATGAATGAAAACAAGTGTATTATTGTAGGAATTACAGGTGGTATCGCAGTCTATAAGATCTGTTATCTTGTATCCAGTTTAAAAAAGCAGGGATATGACGTACATGTACTCATGAGCAAAGAAGCACAAGAGTTTGTTACGCCTTTAACATTTCAGACATTATCCAATAATAAAGTAATTACGGATATGTTTACAACAGACTACACACCAGATGTACATCATGTTTCTTTAGCGAAAAAAGCTGATTTATTTGTGATTGCTCCAGCAACCGCAAATGTTATCGCAAAAGTAGCAAATGGAATTGCGGATGATATGTTGACCACAACATTCCTTGCTGCCAATTGCAAGAAACTGATTGTTCCCGCAATGAATACACAAATGTTAATGAATCCAGTGACACAGGATAATATTCAGAAATGCAGAAACTATGGAATGCATATCTTTGAAAGCAATTCTGGATATCTGGCTTGTGGAGATGTAGGCAAGGGCAGACTCCCTGAACCGGATGAAATTGAAGATAAAATCAAAGAAGTACTGGAAGATGATAAATTTCTAGCAGGAAAACATATTCTTGTAACTGCAGGTCCAACAAGTGAAGCAATTGATCCTGTACGCATGATTACAAATCATTCTACAGGAAAGATGGGATATGCTTTGGCACGTGCGGCTAGAAATATGGGTGCACATGTTACTTTGGTCAGTGGAACAAAGCAGATTGCAGATATTCGTGATGTAGAAATGGTACATGTTACCAGCGCGAAAGACATGGCAGAAGCTGTTCTATCTAGACAGGAAGAGATGGATTGTATGATCCTTGCGGCTGCAGTGGCAGACTATACGCCTGTCAGTGTGGCAGATAATAAGATTCATAAAAGTGAAGGAGAAATGTCCATTCCTCTAAAGAGGACACAGGATATTTTGAAAACACTTGGTCAGAACAAAAAAGAAGGACAGGTTTTGATTGGTTTCTCCATGGAAACAGAAAATATGGTAGAAAGAACAAAAGAAAAACTTGTGAAGAAAAATTGTGATTATATTGTCGCAAACAATTTGAAAGAAAAGGGAGCTGGATTTGGTACGGACACAAATATTGTCACTTTGATTTCAAAAGATTATGAAGAAGAATTTGGAATTCTATCTAAATACGATACTGCAGTAAAAATACTCAAAACATGTCTAAAGGAGAAAAAAGCATGAATATTTTGATGACAATTGATGTTGGAAATACAAATATTTCTCTAGGTTTAATGCAAGGAAATGAAGTGATTGGCTCTTTTCGCTTAACCACAAAAACACCTAGAACATCAGATGAATTTGGCTTATGCATCAAAGAACTGTTAGATATGACAAAATTACAGGAAGATGATATTGAAGCAGTCATCATTTCTTCTGTTGTCCCTAAGATCATGTATTCCTTAACATCCGCAATCGTTAAATTTCTTCATAAAGATCCAATCATTGTTGGTCCTGGTATTAAAACAGGAATCTCCATTCGTACAGATAATCCTCGTGAAGTAGGTGCAGACCGTATTGTAGATATTTCCATGGCATATCATACATATCATAAGTCATGTATTATTGTTGACTTTGGTACGGCAACAACATTTGATTATATTAGTGGAGATGGCGTGTTTAAATATACTGTCATTGCACCAGGTCTTGGTATTGTTGCCAATGCATTGACAAGTCAAACCGCAAAACTTCCTGAAATTGAAATTCAGAAACCGGAAAGTATTCTAAATGGGAATACAATTACAGGTATGCAGGCTGGCGTGATCTATGGATATATTGGTTCTGTGGAATATATCATCAAGCAAATGAAGAAAGAATTGAAACTGAAAGATTGTCTGGTTATCGCAACAGGTGGACTTGGTAAAGTCATTGCGAAAGAAACAAAAGAAATTGATTTGTTTGATCCAGATGTTGCATATAAAGGTATGCGTATCCTGTACGATTTAAATAAGAAATAAAAAGTGAGAAGCATAATGTCATGATAGATGTTATGCTTTTTATATAGGAGAACAAACAATGAACGAAGAAACAAAAGCGAAAAACATCAAATATATGAATACATGGATCAAGGAAAACTATATGCGTGTTGGAGGTAGCTATCCAAAAGCATTTGCACAGGAATTTAAAGATGCATGTAAACAATTAGGTGTATCGCAATCTGAAGTGTTTCGAAATGCAATGCAGGAAACAATCAACAAAGTAAAATAAAAAAACCGCAGAATATGCGGTTTTTACATGCCGATTGAGAGAATTGAACTCTCCGCTGATCCTTACCATGGATCTGTATTGCCACTATACTAAATCGGCATAAAAGCTTATATATGATACCAAATTCATCAATATAAGCCAATATGTTTTAATTCTTCATACACAATATGCAATGGCAATCCCATGATTGCATAATAATCTCCATCAATATGTGTGATATATCTTCCACCATATCCTTGAATGCCATAGGATCCAGCTTTATCCAGACATTCACCTGTTTGAATATATGCAAGGATTTCTTCATCACTCATGGAATCAAACGTGACATTGGATGTTACAACATCCTGAAAGTTTCTATTTTTAGATAGAATACAAATACCAGTGATGACTTGATGTGTATTTCCCTGTAGAGATTTTAACATTTCAAATGCAATTTTTTCATTGGCTGGCTTTCCTAATACTTTTCCATTTAAAGTAACGATCGTATCAGAACCAATGACAATACAGTCAGGGTGATTTGCAAGAATTGCACTTGCTTTGCGATAGGATAATTCTTTGATTGCTTCTTGTAGAGAAAGATTTTGATTCAAAGATTCATCAATATCTGCCGGTTCACAAACAAATGGAAGATTACATTTTTCTAACAGTTCTTTTCTTCTTGGACTTTTCGATGCTAATATAATTTTTTTCATGATATTTATTATATCAAGTTTGATATAATAGAAAACATAAGAAGGTGGAGAAAACATAAAATGAATCAGAACCCAACATTAGTTATCTTAGCTGCAGGTATGGGAAGCAGATATGGAGGAATGAAGCAGATTGATGGTGTCGGCTCTCATGGTGAACCTATCATTGATTTCTCAATCTATGATGCATACCAGGCTGGATTTAGAAAAGTTGTTTTAATTATCCGTAAAGAACATGAACAGCTCTTCAGAAACGCATTGACAGATAAAGTCGCAAGAAATGGTATGGAAGTGGAATTTGCCTACCAGGATATGAACAACATTCCTGCAGGATTTACAGTAACAGAAGGTAGAGAAAAACCTTGGGGAACAACACATGCTTTACTGGCTTGTAAAGGTGTTGTAAATGAACCATTCGCAATTATTAATGCAGATGACTTCTATGGAAGAGATGCATATAAAGTTGTCTTTGATTATCTGACAAATGAAATCAGCGATGATCATTATGCAATGGTTGGCTTCCAGTGCCTCAATACATTAACTGCGAATGGTACAGTAACAAGAGGTCTATGTGAAGAAAAAGATGGCAACCTTTCACATATCGTTGAAATTCAAAAGATTGCATTAAAGGATAATCACGCAGTATATGAAGAAAATGGTGAATGGAAACCAATTGATGATCATGCATTAGTTTCTATGAACTTCTGGGGCTTTACACCAAAGATCTTTGATGAATTAGAACCAATCTTCAAAAACTTTTTGGAAAAGAATCTGGAAGCAAATCCTATGAAGTGTGAACACGTAATTCCTACTGCAGTTGGCGAACTTGTCAGTGAAGGAAAGATTACAGTCAAGATGCTTTCCAGCAAGGACAAATGGTTTGGTGTTACTTACAAGGAAGACAAACCAGATGTTGTTCAAAAGATTGCGGAAAAGAAGGCAAGTGGAGAATATCCAGACGTACTTTGGAAGTAAATAAAAATCTCGGGTTTCCGAGATTTTCTTTGGGAAAAGGAGAATGAAATGATTCAGACAGTTTTGATTGATATTGATAATACATTACTTAGCTTTGATGCATATGTGAAGCAGACAATGAAGCAGGGATTTGAAGAGTTCCATCTAAAACCATATGAAGATTGGATGTATGATACATTCCACACAGAAAATGATAAGCTGTGGAGACAAATTGAAGAGGGAACTTTGCAGTTTGAAGAATTGAAAAAAATCAGATGGAATAAAGTATTTGAAGCATTAGGTATTGATTTTGATGGCGTCAGGTTTGAAACGTATTTTAGAGATGCATTATATAACAGTGCTATCTTAGAAAAGAATGCACTTGAAATGCTGGAATATCTAAAAGATAAATATACACTCTGTGTAGCCAGCAATGGTCCATATGAACAACAGATTCATCGTTTAGAGATTGGTGGCATCAAGTCATACTTCTCTCATTTCTTTATTTCTGAAAAGATTGGTGTTTCTAAACCAGCAAAGGAATTCTTTGATTATGCATTAGAAGAATTGAAGCAAGATCCTTCTACCTGCATGATTATTGGCGATTCATTGACATCTGACATGCAGGGTGGTTTGAATAGTCATATGCACACATGTTTCTATCAGAAAAAAGAAACAGAAGTACCAGATACCATTGAACATACAATTACAGATTTATTACAAATCAAAGAGATTCTCTGAGATCTCTTTTTTTGGTGGGATTGTAAATCATTTTCAAAAATAGTTGAATTTATGAAAAATAACCATTGTTTCTTTCAGGGATGTATCGAAAGTCTTGTATAATAAAAGACAATGAATGCGAGGAAAAGAATATGAGCATTGTAAAAGAAACGATGGAATTCGTAAAAAGCAAAGATGAAGAAATTGGTGCAGCTTTAGAAAGAGAATATCAGCGTCAAAAAGATAATATTGAACTGATTGCGAGTGAAAATATTGTTTCTGAAGCAGTTATGATGGCAATGGGAAGCGTTGCGACAAATAAATATGCGGAAGGATATAGTGGCAAGAGATACTATGGTGGATGTCAATGTATTGATGAAATTGAAACAATTGCCATTGAAAGAGTAAAAAAATTATTTGGTGCAGAATATGCGAATGTTCAGCCACATTCTGGTGCTTCAGCAAACTTGGCTGTTGAATATGCCGTATTAAAGCCAGGTGATACTTTGATGGGTATGAGTCTTGATGCTGGGGGACATTTAACACATGGCTCACCTGCAAATATCTCAGGTAATTATTTCAATATTGTCAGCTATGGTGTGAATGCGGATGGCTATATTGACTATGATGAAGTTGAAAAGAAAGCCATGGAATGTAAACCAAAAATGATTTGTGCAGGTGCTTCTGCATATCCTAGAATCATTGATTTTAAACGTTTCAGAGAGATTGCGGATAAGTGTGGTGCTGTGCTGTGGGTAGATATGGCACATATTGCGGGATTAGTTGCGGCTGGATTGCACCCATCTCCAGTACCTTATGCAGATGTTGTAACTTCTACAACACATAAAACATTAAGAGGTCCTCGTGGCGGCTTTATCCTGGCAACAGAAGAAGCAAATAAGAAATATAACTTCAATAAAGCGGTATTCCCTGGAACACAAGGTGGTCCACTGGAACATATCATTGCCGCAAAAGCTGTCTGCTTCAAGGAAGCTTTACAGCCATCATTTAAAGAATATCAAAGAAAACTTGTTGAAAACTGTGCTGCTTTAGCAGAAAGTTTGAAGAAATATGGATTTCAACTTGTTTCTGGCGGCAGTGACAATCATTTAATACTTGTTGATCTGACAAATTTTAATATCACAGGTAAATTCATGCAGAATGCGTGTGATGAAGTGAATATCACTTTAAATAAGAACAGTATTCCAAATGAACCACTTTCTCCATTTGTTACGAGCGGTGTCAGAATTGGTACTGCTGCGATTACAACACGTGGATTTGTAAAAGAAGATATGGATGTGATTGCTGAATGTCTGTATCTTGTCGCAAGTGATTTTGAAAAGAACAAAGAAACAGTAAAGGCAAAAGTTAAACAATTAACAGATAAATATCCTTTATATGAATAATGGAAGATTTTCTTCCATTATTTTTTTTCTATTGTATAGTTTCTTTAGGAGATTATGAATTATGTACGCAGATTATCATTTACATTGTGAGTATTCCGATGACTCTAATGAACCTATGGAAAATCAGATCCAGCAGGCAATTGCATTAGGTCTAGATGAAATGTGTTTTACAGATCATGTAGATTATGGCATAAAAAGGGATTGGGATGATCCTGCAGGTATTATTATTCGACATGCAATTGAACATGGAAAAGAAGTAGATCTTGTTTTAGCTAATGTAAACTATCCAAAGTACTTTGAAGCTTTAAATATGTATCAAAAGAAGTATGCACCTTCAATTTCTATCAAGAAAGGATTGGAATTTGGTATTCAATCTATTACTGTAGATGCTTTTGAAAAACTATATGCTTTGTATCAGGATGAATTGGATTTTGTTTTGTTTTCGATGCATCAGGTGAATAATTTAGAGTTCTGGACGCAGGATTTCCAAAAAGGAAAAAAACAGAAAGAGTATAATGATGAATATTATAAAGAAATCTATCAGACAATGCAGATGTTTCATCAATATTCCTGTCTGGCACATTTAGATCTATTAGCACGTTATGATGAAAATGGTATTTATCCATTTGAAAAAGAAAAAGATATCATTGCGGAAATATTGAAGTATGCAATTCAAGATGGAAAAGGAATTGAAATCAATACATCCAGCTGGAAGTATGGCTTAAAAGATACACAGCCATCTCGTGCAATTCTAAAGCTATATAAAGATCTTGGTGGGAAAATCATTACAGTTGGTTCAGATGCACATGAAACAAAGTATTTAGCATCACATATTAAAGATGCGTATACTATCCTGAAAAATGAAATTGGAATTAGTGAAATTTGTACATTCGATCATATGCAGCCAATATTTCACAAAATTTAATACAAGTATTTCCATAAAATTGTGGTAGGATATGTATCCGGAGACAGGAAGTATGGAGAAAAAAGTAATTGGTAAAGGAATTCGTTTAAATAAAGGTGAATCTGCTTTGGATGCAATGAAAAAAAGAGTTCCTCATTGGATCCATGATACAAAAAAAGATGAGCACTACATCAATGGTGTTGTATATTTACCAGGATGTACATGCTCAGAATGTGGTTTTCACTCATCTAGAGAAAAGGATGTTTGTCCACACTGTGGAAAAAGTATGCATTCTCTAAAAGGTATCTATTAATACAGGGATGCAAGAATAAACGCAATCAATAAGACAAGAAGAGAAGGGTAAATGAATTTATTCTTCTCTTTATAATAGCCATAATGTTCATTCTCATTAAAAGCATCTTGTGAATGTTGAGAAAATCTTTTGAGACGAATGGAATTCATATCGATGATTTTTCCTTTTTGTCCCCAAAGGATGACCGCAATCATGAAGTATAAAGCACCCATGATTGTTAATCCGTCAATAAAGTGAACATAGAATGGTCCATAGACCAGTCCATAGATTGCTGAAAGGACAGCAGCAATTGCATATAAGATACATGCAAAACGATTGAATAGTTTTTCTTTGATTTTTTTCATGCAAATATTGTACTATTGTATTTTTCGTATGAAAAGATGATATTTCGCGTTATAAAGCGATTTTATGATATTGCTGAACTGAAAAGTTAAATTCCACTTTCGTATATGCAGAATGGAATTTACTATTTCACCAACTTCCAGTTGATTTTA
>CAKVBD010000024.1 GCA_934725105.1 uncultured Bulleidia sp.
GATTCATACAACAACAAAGTCATTGCTCACTTCATGATTCTTATGATGGAGACGGGGTTAAGACCTTCCGAGGTTTCAGCACTACAGAGAGAAAACATTGACTTGACTCACGGAGTAATAAAAGTAAGACGTTCTATAAGAAGTTCAAATACAGAGCAGTACACACTTGGAAAAACAAAAACAGAATCAAGTGTGAGAGACGTTCCAATGACAACGAACTGCCATCTGACAATAGCAAGCCTATTGGAAATGTCACGTGGAGAACAGTTCTTGTTTACAGACTATCAGGGCAACTTGCTTACAACGAAAAAAATAAGCCAACACGTAAACACTGTTACAAAGCGTTTAGGCATCGACTTCCATCTGTACATGTTGCGTCACAGATTCTCGACCAAGCTAGTGACTGCAAACGTTGACCCACGTACAGTTATGGAACTGATGGGGCACAAGAATTTCAGCATGACGGTATCATATGCACGCTCAGACGATGAGAAAAAGATTACTGCAATGGAAGAAAATGTGAAGGGAATTGTGTACGTTTCGTAACATATCACGATATTCAACGAAGCCTAAATGTCACAAATTTGGTAGAAATTGGTAGAAGATTTTAAAAATCGAGTAGAAGAGTATTATAAAAATGCGTAAATATGCGTAGTTTCAAATGTTGTCGAATATCTGTTTTACATTGTTGAATGTCACAACAGATAAAAAGTTGATTACGCTTAGAGTCATCCAATGGATGGCTCTTTTCTTTTTCAGCTTATTTATGCCAATATCTGTATTTTCATTTTTTGTTGTATATTTCTACTACGCATCATTTTTGTAAGTTTTGGTAGAAATTGGTAGAAAAGTTTTTTATTCAGCATTGTCCTTTGTATGATAGATTTCTATTCTTATTGTTTCGTTAAGCTGTGAGTCATCCAATGAGTGACTCTTTTTTTCTTTTGTGTTGAAAACTTTTTCTTTGCAAATGAAAATTTTCGTCGTATTCTAATTATCATATTGAGGTATTTGCTATGCAGCGTGATTTAAAACAACTAGACGAACAAATCTTAGAACTCATGAATGAAAGAGTTACAAAGACAAGCAGTGAACATGTATCTGAAATTGAGCAGTTAACAAAACAGTTAGATTTAATTGCTTCCACAGTTTCATACAAAACTACGTTTACACCTTCCCCACTCGTTGGCTATCAAGGTGTCAGTGGTGCATTCTCTGAACAAGCTTGTCAGAACTTCTTTTCTAAGGATGTGAAAACAATTGGCTATCCTGAGTTTGAAGATGTTTATATTGCATTAAAGAATGGTGATATTGATTATGGTGTACTGCCAATCGAAAACTCCTCTACAGGTGCTATCAATGATAACTATGATTTAATTCGTAAATATGGATTCTACATTATTGGTGAAACTGCAGTCAATGTTGATCAGTGTCTGATGGGAATCAAAGGCACAAAGCTGGAAGATATTAAAGAAGTCTATTCGCATCCACAAGGACTCGCACAGTCTTCTGATTTCTTCTTCGCACATCGCTATATGAATCCAATGCCATATAAAGATACTGCTATGGCAGCACAATATGTCAGTGAAGCAAAAGATCCAACAAAAGCTGCAATTGCTTCTAGACTTGCATGTGAATTGTATGGATTAGAAATGCTTCAGGAAGCAATCCAGAACGACAAGACAAACAAAACAAGATTCATGGTCGTTTCAAGAGAATTTATTTCACCACTCGACAGCGATAAAGTATCTGTCATCTTTACTCTTCCTCACGTTGTTGGTTCATTATCAACGATGCTGGAAATCACAACACTGTATGGTGTCAATCTAGAAAAGATTGAATCTAGACCAATCAAAGAAGAAAACTGGCAATATTATTTCTATATCGACTTCTTAGGCAATATGCGAGATGGTTCTGTCAGCAAGGCCATTGAAGAAATGAAAGCAAAGGCTTCCACATTCCGTCTGTTAGGAAATTACAAGAAAGCGTAGATCATATGAGAGAACTCGGAAACAATTATGTCAAAAGCTTGAAAGAAAGCGCGACATTAAAAATGAATGATAAAGCAAAGAAAATGATTCGTGAGGGCATTGATGTTGTCAATCTTGCTGGTGGTGAACCAAACTTTGATACACCAAAGCAGATCAAAGACGCAACAATTCAGGCATTGAATGAAGGAAAAACACATTACGTTGCTTCTGGTATGATCCCAGAATTAAGACAGGCAATTACAGAAAAACTACAGCGAGAAAACAAGATTACAATTGATCCTTCCCAGCTCATTCTCACGCCTGGCGGAAAGTATTCTTTATTTCTTTGCATGCAGGCATTGTTAAATCCAGAAGATGAAGTCATTATTGTTGCTCCAGCATGGGTTTCGTATGAATCAATGATTACCCTGAGTGGCGCAACACCAGTATTTCTAGAACTCAGTGAAGAAGACAACTTTACACCGACAAAAGAAAAACTGTTGTCAGTTACAACAAAGCATACAAAGCTTGTCATTGTATGCTCCCCATCCAACCCAACAGGACACGATCTTTCTAAAGATGAATTAGATGCCTTAGAAGCATACATTCTAGAAACAAAGATTCATGTTCTTGTGGATGAAATGTATGAACATATTATCTATGGTCACAAGCATACATCTTTAGCCGCAAGAAAGAACATTCAGGATTATGTCATTTCTGTCTTTGGTTTTTCCAAAGGCTATGCAATGACAGGATGGAGAATGGGATATATTACTGCTTCCAAAGAAAATATTGAATATATGAATAAAGTATATTCCCATTCCATTACATGTGTGAATCAGTTTATTCAGTATGGTGGTGTTGTGGCATTAAACTGCTACGATGATATCGAAAGAATGCGTCAGGCTTATCAAAGACGTAGAGACTTCTTTATTTCTGGATTAAATGCGATTGATGGGGTGGAAGCTTCCAATCCAGACGGTGCATTCTATGCATGGGTAAAGTTTGACGGATTCAAAGACAGTGATGCCATTGCTGACTTCTTGCTTGAAAATGCACATGTTGCTTCTGTCAGTGGAAAAGCATTTTCACCAAGTGATACAAATCACGTACGTTTCTCATTTGCGGCAAGCGATGAAGAATTAGAAAAAGCAGTATCAAGAATCAAACAGGCAATTGAAAACCGATGAAAAAATCATCGGTTTTTTATATTGCAGTATTTGGATTTCTGTATTGTCCGTGCTTGTTTGTTTTACCATTTCCATACTGTATCGCAAACTTAGGACAGCGATGCAGACACCCAAGACACATTTCACATTCCTTATCTTTCCAAACTGGATAGCCATCTTTCATTGCAATTGCCTGTACTGGACATCTTTTAGCACATAATCCACATCCAATACAGATATCCTTGTTGACTGATAAAAGTTTTGTCTTTCTTTCTGTATGGTACATATACAAAGATGGTAGTGCAGTAATCAGTACTGGCAGTTTCCCTTTTACAAAATCTCCATTTGTATTTACTTGTATTTTTGTGATGATATTCTGCAGCTGCTGTTCTCCTTCATTCAACTTTGCATCAACTTTCTTTTGATCCGTCAGATCAAACATCGGTGTCCATGTATCCGGCATGATTACGCTATAGTAAGCATCAAACTTCTGATTGTTTTCTTGCATCAGTTTTTCCGTAAAATGAACCGCAGATCCTGTTGTAGTACCATAACTCAAAACAAAAAACGTATATGCACAGTTTATCATCTGGATATTTTCTAAAAACGCTGCAACAATTCTAGGCAGTCTCCAAAAATACGTTGGGGATACGACACCTAGTACTTTCTCATTTTCAAAGCAATATCGCTTTTCATTGATACATGTAACAATAGACATGCATTCATCATTCATGCTCTTCGCAATTGTTTCCGCAATATATTTACTATTCCCTGTCGCACTGAAATATAAAACCATCTGTAAAACCTTTCTCTTATTCTACATAAAATTATACATGTTACTTTAAACAAAAAGGAGAATTGCTTCTCCTATTGCTTTCTAGCCTGTCTTTTAATAAATGTGCGTAATTGAATAAATCCAATTATAAGGATACAGGCAAGTATGATTGACATATGCTATCTCCTAGTTAGTTACTTCTAACCATTTATACTATAGCATAACGACTCATTCATTTGTTTGTATACGATTCCTCATTGATTTTCTTTTCTACATGAATGGAAATGGTATTGCTGATGCGAACAAGTTCAACGCCCGCTGCTCTTAACATACGCTTGGATGCAATGTTTGTATCAACACCATTGTATTTATCAGATTCATATACAATCTTTTTAATTCCAGACTGAATGATAGCTTTTGCACATTCATTACAAGGAAATAAAGAAACATAAATTGTACAGCCTCTTACACTTCTTTGAGAATTCAAGATAGCATTCAATTCCGCATGTACAACAAAGGCATACTTCGAAGTTAATACATCTCCTTCTCTACTCCAAGGAAATTCATCATCACTGACACCCGTAGGAAATCCATTATACCCGACAGATACAACTCTATGATTTTCATCCACGATTGCTGCACCAACCTGTGTATTTGGATCTTTGGAGCGCAATGCAGATAAATGGGCAAGTCCCATGAAATACTCATCCCATGTAAGAACGTTGTCGACTCTTTTTTCCATCAGATATCCTCTCTTCTAAGCTTTTCCAGTAATGTTTCAAAATAATCTGGAAGTGGTGCAGTAAATGTCATCTTTTGATGTGTTGAAGGGTGTACAAGTGTCAATTGATATGCATGCAGACACTGTCCCTGTGTATCCATAACTGCACACTTTCTGCCATACTTTTCATCCCCTGTGACTGGATGATTGATATATTTCATATGCACACGGATCTGGTGAGTTCTACCAGTCTCTAAAGAACAATCCAGTAATGTATAGTGCTGGAATCTTTCCTTCACTTTAAAGTGTGTTCTAGCATCCTTAGAGTTTGTAGGTGTTACTGTCATCTTCTGACGGTCTCTACGGTCTCGTCCAATTGGGGCATCAATCACACCTGCTTCATTAGCAATATTGCCATCGACCAAAGCAATATATTCTCTATGACACTGTTTTGTTTCCAGTTGTTTTGCGATTGCATTATGTGCAAGATCATTCTTGCAGGCAACAATACATCCCGTTGTATCTTTATCAATACGATGCACGATACCAGGACGAATCACACCATTGATACCAGAAAGATCTTTACAGTGATACAGCAATGCATTCACTAAAGTACCAGAATAATTGCCTGGTGCTGGATGAACAACCATTCCCTTTGGCTTATTGATCACAATAATATCATCATCTTCATACAGGATGTCTAATGGAATATCTTCTGCCTGTACATTCAATTCTTCATTTTCAGGAACATCACAACTGATCGTATCTCCACACTGTACCTTATAGGATGATTTTTCAGCCTTGCCATTCACAAAGATTTTCTTATCTTTCGCAAGATCCTGTACACGTGTACGAGATAATTCACTCACTTCGCTGAGATACTTATCTAAGCGTGCTCCACTTTCTTCTACGATCCATTCTGTATAACTCATACGTTTTTCTTTTCTTCCTTCATTGATGCGATAAATAGCAAGATGACACCAATCGTTAATGCACTGTCAGCAATATTAAAGATTGGAAAGTCATATCCAAAAATAATAAAATCTAAAAAGTCTCTGACATAACCTAAAAATAAACGATCAAACAGATTCCCTGCTGCCCCGCCAATCATTAAGGCAAGTGCAAATCTCATCAGCTTTGAACAATCTTTATTCAAAACATAATAAATCATGACACCGATTGCAGCCGCAGAAACAATGGATAAGAATGCCTGCTTTCCACTCAATAATGACCATGCCATACCTGTATTTTTCGCAAATGTCAAAGAGAAAAAACCAGGAATAATTTCAACATTCTGCAATGCCGTTTGACTTTCAATGACGTATTTAGAAACAAGGTCTAAAACAATTACAATTGTACTGATTACTACGACTGCCATACTTACCTCTGTTTCTCATTTGTGAAGACTGTAAACTGTTCCAGTTCATATGGTTCAAATTTCTTCACTAAAGATGCATATGCTTTATCAAATGCTTCCCCATCAAAGTCTTCGGATAGTCTTTGTAAAAGTCTTTGCTTCAGGATCACACTATCCTGATGTGGTAAAAGTACTTCTCTACTTGCTAGTACAACATTTGCTTCATCCAGGATCACAACTTCAAATGCGTAGTCCTGTGCATCTTTTAAAGAAGCAAGCAATGTATCATCTCCATCCTTGATGCAGAATGGAATATCACTTGTTTCCAGGCAATCATAGATTTCAAGCAGGAATGCATCAACGATTCCTTTCTGTATAAAAGAAATATGAATATCACTCTTGTTGACTCTTTGTAATTCTTCTTTGTCCCATACACGATCTTTCATAAAGAAGATCCAATGATGGTCCTTATAATCCAGCCAGATACCATCTGCTGATTCAATACTTAACTTTTGATTTTTTTGAAATACTGTCATATTCACTCCAATCACGTACAAAATTATACAAAAAATTAAAACATAAAGAAAGAAGCGTTATAATAACGCTTCAATTAATGATTGTATTGTTTTAATGCCTGTGCAATCTGATCTGGGCAGGATGTGTTTTTGAATCCACATTGAATGCCATCCAATACATCAATCACTTCCTGGATCTTTCTGCCTTTCACTAAAGCACCAATACCTTTCAGGTTTCCGTTACATCCACCTTCTACAACCAAAGACTGGATTGTATCACCCTCAATTTCGAACGTCATTTTCTTGCTGCAGACGCCCTGTGGTTTAAATTCATAAGTAGCCATAATTCTTCTCTCTTTCCTTTGCGTAAAATGTTAACACAAAACTGTACAAATGAGAAAAGAAATGCTATTTTCTTATACATGATTACATTAAGAAAAGAAACAACAGACGCATTAAACATTGAAAAGTTCACAGATATTCAGACGCAAGTGATTCCTCATGCCTGCAATCACGAAGATATCTATGCATTAGCACCAACAGGCAGTGGAAAGACATATGCCTATGTTCTACCCGTCTTAGAACAGATTGAACTGCAAGGCAAAGGCAAGCATTTTCCTCGCTGTATTATATTCGCACCTACACGAGAACTATCCATACAGATTACACATGTGATTCGTGATCTTTTGAAAAATCGTGAAGGCATTCGTACAAGTTTACTGACAGGTGGCTATGATATTCAAAAGCAGATCCAGGCATCACGGAATGGTGCTGATATTATTGTTGGTACACCAAGCCGCATCAAAGATCATCTTAGACGTCATACATTAAAAACAAAGATGTGTGATATGGTCGTTGTCGATGAAGCAGATATGATGTTATCCATGGGATTTGAAGAAGATCTATTAGATTGTCTCAACTATCTCAAAGAACATCAGACAATGCTGTTTTCCGCAACTGAAACACAAGAAACAAAAGCACTTGCCAAAACAATACTGCGTGATCCATTTCTTGCTACAGTCAAAGAAGAAACAGAAAAGAAACAAGATATTACCGTACATCTTCTACAGACAAAAGAAATATCTAAGATTGATGTCTTGACACGTTTATTAAACAAAGAAAAGAATCAATGCATTCTCTTCTGCAACAAAAGAAAAACATGTGATTTTTTAACAGAACTGTTAAAGAAAAGAAATTACTCATGTGATACGATCCACTCTGATATGAACTATCAGACAAGAAAAAAAATCATGGAAAGCTTTCGAAACCATGATTTAAAGATTCTATGTGCAACAGACGTTGCCAGTCGAGGCATTGATATACCAAGTGTAGATACTGTCATTCTCTATGATATTTCTGATACAGAAGAACAGCTGATCCATCGTATTGGAAGATGTTCTAGAGATGGCAGAAAAGCAAATGCATATTTACTGATCACAAAGAATGATCATCGCTACAGCTACGACAGATTATTTCCAAAAGTCATAAAGGAGAATCATCACTGATTCTCCTTTTCAATTGGCATTTCAAAATAGAATGTTGATCCTTTTCCTTTTGATGAATTTACACCATACGGTACGCCATGCAGCTCCAACAATTGCTTAACAATATTCAAGCCAATGCCAGAACCATTCGCTACACGTACATGTTCCTTGTCAACCTTATAGTAACGATCCCAGATATTATCTAGATCTTTTGGATCAATTCCTTCACCAAAATCCTGTACTTCAATACGCACAGTATTTTCTTTTTTAATTTCTCTTACGATGATATGTTTTGCTTCCCCACCGTAATTGACCGCATTGTTCAAGAAGTTATTGATAACCTGTTCAATACGCTTCTTGTCTGCATTGACATAGATTGCATCTAGCAGTTCACTTTCAATTGTGTAGCCTTCCTGCATGCGATAGACATCATATTTCTGCAGCTGTGTTTTTAACAAAGCTGAAATATCAAATACTTCCTTATGCAGAACAATCCTTCCATCCTGTAAACGAGACATATCCAGCAAGTCATTGACCAAAGCATTCAATCGTTTTGTTTCATCAACAATGACTTGAATATTCTCATCTGTCTTTTCTTCAGGAAGATCGATCATCATTTCTCCATACCCACCAATCATTGTTAATGGTGTTCTTAGATCATGAGAAACATTAGAAATCAGATCTCTTTTTGCCTTGTCTGCCTTTTGAATATCATTGGCAGCCTGTACAAGTGTATTGTTCAGATCCGCCGCTTCTTTATAGCGGTTTGTTTTTGGATCAACTGTATATTTTCCCTGTGGGAGCTGTTTTGCATTGGATGTGATACCAATGATTGGTTTTGCGATATGTCGATACATTAGTAATGTCAATATCGCAACCGCGACAATCATAAATAACGCAATGTAGCGCATTTGGGAAGCAAGTGTTTCTGTCGTTGCATTCAATGGTGAAATATTGCCAGAAACCATAATAATGGAACTGTAATCTGCCGCATTGACAATCTTTGTATACACAATCGTATCAAAGTTATTACTCTGATCTCCATCAACACCAAAATCACTGGAGTTATTCGTCACACGTGCAAGATAAGAATGATTCTTGCTTCCAATTGCTTTTGTGACAAACTTTGCTCTTTCAGAATTTGTAATCGAAGAAATCATACATCCACGATTTCCAATCGACGCCTGCATACCTCCACTACTAGAAGACTGATACACCATAATACATGTATCAGACTGAGACTGCATGTAATCAACGAATTCATCCAGTCTTTCATCTTCAATGAACTTTTCTACAAATGAACCAACTTCCTGAATGCTTTTGATTTTGTTTGCTTCATACATTGGCTGCAGTAAAACAATCTGAAACAAGAATACAATGGAGGCGGTGAGAATACAGAAGACGATCAGATATTTACCGATTTCCCATTTTAAACTAGTCAGCTTTTTCAAAACGGTACCCTACGCCTCTCAATGTAACGATATACTTGGCATATTCACCAAGATTTCTACGTAACAGCTTAATATGCGTATCCAATGTACGATCATCACCAAAGAAATCATAGTCCCACACATTACTCAATAACTGTTCACGTGTTAAGGCAATGCCACGATTCTTTACTAAATACAGTAATAAATCATATTCTTTTGGTGAAAGCTGTACACGTTCTTTATCAATGGTGACAGTTCTAGCAGAATTATCAATTACCATTGCATCTATCACATATCGATCACTCATATCTACTTTCGGAGCAGTACGTTTCAAGATTGCCTGAATACGCATCATCAATTCCTTTGTAGAAAATGGTTTTACAACATAGTCATCAATGCCTAGATCGAATCCATGAATCTTATCATATTCTTCCCCTAAGGCACTCAACATGATAAAAGGCATGTCAGGACATGTTTTCTTGATTTCTTTGACCGCAGAAAAACCATCTAATTCAGGCATCATGATATCCATAATCACTAAATCATATGTATTGTTTTCACACTTTTCAACCGCTTCCATTCCATTTGCGGCTTCATCTGTTTCAAATCCTTCATGATGCGCATATTTCGCAATCAGTGCACGGATCTTATCTTCATCATCTGTAATCAATATTCTTGTCATACGCGTAACCTCTACCACATTATCGTAAGCAATGGATGTGAATTCCTTGTGAATTTAATTCAATGAAAAACTGAATTATTCCCCTTCAATAAAGGATACTGCATCTTTAATTTCAGGAATTTCAAGATCTTCCATTGTTCCATCATCCGCACTAGCAGCAACCTGCTGTCTCATTGGAATCTTTGCAAGAACTGGCAGTCCATACTTCTCACTGACTTCATTGATATGAGACTTTCCAAAGATTTCAATCTTTTCATTACAGTTTGGACATTCCACATAGCTCATATTTTCAATCAAGCCAAGCACTTTAATATCCATAGACTGTGCCATATTGATTGCCTTTTCAACAACCATAGAAACAAGCTCCTGTGGACTTGTCACCACAACAATGCCATCTAATGGGAATGACTGGAACGCTGTTAGAGGAACATCACTTGTTCCAGGAGGCATATCTACAAACATATAGTCAACATTATCCCATACAACATCTGTATAGAACTGCTTTAAGATATTAGCGACCATTGGTCCTCTCCAGATGACTGGCGTTTCATCTGAATCGAGAATCATGTTTGTAGAAATCACTTGAATTCCATTCTTTGTGATATATGGATAAATGTATTTCCCATCTCCCATCGCTTTTTCATGAATACCGAATGCTTTTGTCTGGGATGGACCAGTAATATCACCATCTAATACACCAACACGGTATCCTCTTCTTGCCATTTCACAGGCAAGCATACTTGTGACGAAAGACTTTCCAACGCCACCTTTTCCACTGACAACGCCAATGATTTTCTTCACAGAAGACTTTTCATTCAAATCAATCTTAAAAGAATTCTTCTTTTCAGGCATATGAAATCCATAATCTTCTGGTGTTTTTCCCTTACAATTTTTTTCACTCATAATACTTCTTTATCTCCTCCTGTCTATTCTACCACAATATTTAGAATTGTAAGTTTTTACACATTTATCATTAGATTTCTCTCAATTCATTAAAATCTAATGATTATGGCATCTTAGATTGTGGTAAACTAGATGTGTATGTGTTGGAGGAAAGAAAAATGGCAGGATATGTAGTTGTCGGAACACAATGGGGAGATGAAGGAAAAGGAAAAGTCGTTGACTTGCTTGGAAAACACGTTGACATGGTCGTTCGTTATCAGGGTGGTAACAACGCTGGTCATACAGTTGTCGTCAATGGCAAAAAAACTGTACTTCACCTGTTACCTTCAGGTATTTTAAACAAAGATGCATTATGCGTCATTGGACCTGGTGTTGTATTAAATCCATTTGTTTTATTTGAAGAAGTTGAAGCATTGGAAAAAGAAGGATTGCACTGTGATCACTTAAGAATTTCTGATCGTACACAATTATTGATGCCTTATCACGTTAGACTTGATGAATTGATTGAAGCACGTGGTGGCAAGTACAAAGTTGGTACTACAAAGAATGGTATTGGTCCATGCTATTCCGATAAATATTCTAGAATTGGTATTCGTGTATGCGACTTGCAAGACTGGAATGTATTTGAAGAAAAGCTGAAGTCTACATTAGAAATTAAAAATGCTGAAATTGAAAAAGTATATGGTGGTGAACCATTTGACTATGATGAAATGGTTGCACAATTCAAGGTACTCAGAGAAAAGATGCTTCCTATGATCTGTGACTCTGTTTCTCTTGTCAATGAAGCATTAGAAAATGATAAAGTTGTTTTATTTGAAGGTGCACAGGCTAACATGCTGGATATCAACTATGGTACATATCCATTCGTCACATCTTCTTCCCCTACAAGTGCTGGTGTATTAGAAGGTGCTGGTGTACCACCACAGTCATTGACTAGAATCATTGGTATTGCCAAGGCTTATTCTACACGTGTTGGTGAAGGACCATTCGTTACTGAATTGCTAGGTGATGAAGGAGAAGCTTTAAGACAAAAGGGATTTGAATTTGGTGCTACTACAGGTAGACCACGTAGATGTGGATGGCTTGATCTTCCTGTTGTAAAACAGGCAGTCAGAATCAATGGACTTACAGATATCGCAATGACAAAGATTGATATCTTAACAGGCTATGACAAGATTCCTGTATGTGTTGGCTATGAACTTGATGGAAAACAAATTGACTATGTACCTGCTTCTCTTGAAGTATATGGCAGATGCAAGCCAGTATGGAAAGTCTTTGATGGATGGACAGAAGATATTTCTCAGATCAGAAACTATGAAGATCTTCCTGAAAACTGCAGAAAATATGTAGAATTCGTTGAAGAATATACAAAGACATCTGTATCTTTAGTATCTGTTTCTCCTGAACGTGAAGGCAATATCATTCGCAAGCCTTTAATCTAATGGAACCAGAAAAAGAAAAGAAAAAACCTGTGAAGCAGCAGCCTCATATTCTAACAAGAGAAGATGAAGAGATGTTTCAACAGGATCGTTATGAAGAGCAATTTGAATCTCATGATGACTATGACAGAGAGTGATCTCTGTCTTTTTTATATCTGTATAAAAAAAGACACTTCCTTGTGAAGTGCCCTATTTCTTGATACCTAATCCTACAACGCTATCTTTTTCTACTGGGTTCTTGCTTAAGAACTTTTCAATATCCGCATAAGAATTGATGACATTGTATGTGACAGACTTCCAGTCACGTTCATGACCATGTGCAAACAAGAAGTCTTCAATACCTGTTTCCATAGATGTTTCAGGAACTAATGTAACGCGTGGATCATTGTCATCCAGCCAGTTCCATCCTTCCATCACACCCTTATCTTTAGGAAGAGGTAAATGGTACATAACAGACATGTAATCATGTCCAGCTTTATTGTAAAACCAGGTGTTGCCAATAAACAAGTTTCCATCCTTGTCTCTATACAACATTACTACATTTTGAAATACATCTAAACTTTCAGAAAAACTGATACTTTCGCTCATATTCGTATCCTCCATGTATTATTTAATATTCATTGAAACAAAAAATCAATAGATTATTGTTCAATATTTCACAAAATATTTTCTGTAAAACGCTTACTTGTGAAAGTGCTTACGCATATTTCTTACATTTCAGTGCACTGCGGCGCACTTCCATCTGTCTTAGCATCATATGTGCCTGATGACATTTCTGTTCATTAAACCCTTCCAGAGTTTCGCATTTGATCAGATTCTTATTTAAGTATGGCAGATACAGATCATCTAAAATCATATAGCCTGTAAAATCAGGATGTTCAAACAGATAATCTGTAATATGTTTCTGACGTTCTTCAAAGTCTTGTGCGGTTACCCCAACAACCTTGACACCCTTTTTCAAACCACATTTCTTTAAATATCTTTGACAATATCCCACACCTGCAAATCTCCAGGAAGAAGAAATGACAATATTCATATTATATTTCAGACAAAGATC
Source organism: uncultured Bulleidia sp. (assembly GCA_934725105.1). Classification (GTDB taxonomy): domain Bacteria; phylum Bacillota_I; class Bacilli_A; order Erysipelotrichales; family Erysipelotrichaceae; genus Bulleidia. Next base: position 13,503 of record CAKVBD010000024.1, read on the forward strand.
CGATAGTCTTTTAATACTAGGAATATCTGCAAACTGACAATCATCTTCTTTGATGGAACGCACTTTAAAAAGCGGATCCGTTTCTTCTCTGCACCAGATGTTAATAACACCATCAAAATCCAGAAATAAGTAATACTTCTTTTTTCCTTTTTTAATATTTTTTAAAGCGATGGATTCGATTGCATCCAGTCGCTCTTCCCACTGTTCATCTGTAAATGTATCCATGTAAATATTTTACCTCTTTTCAAAAATAATGACAGTATTCACGAAACAAATTTGACACGTTTTTCAAAGTGTCAATTCCCCTCTTAAATTTGTTTCCATGAGTTCCTTAATCAATTCAGAATCATATCCTTTCGAAAAAAGATAATACATCTTCGCAACACAAGCTTCGCTCGTCATATCATATCCACTGACAGCACCCGCTTCCTTTAAACCATTGCTTGCTTCATACGCACCAAGAATCACTGATCCATGAGAACATTGAGAAGTCACAGTGACAATCGTCCCACGTTCAAATGCACGTTTGATTAAAGGAAACAGTTTCTTTCCATCCTGCGGAATATTTCCAGCACCAAACGTTTCAACAACGATGCCTTTTAAAGCATTCATCATGATTGGCTCAAACAAATCAAATTGAATACCTGGAAATACTTTCAATACACCAATTGGTACTTTTTGCAGCCTCTGAAATGAGAATGGCTGATCTGTTTCTTTCATCAGTGCAGAACGATGATATCGAATATCAATGCCAACATCTGCCAACGTTGGGTAATTTGGTGACATGAATGCAATCAAATCATTCGCTGAGAATTTAATTGCACGATTGCCTCGCAATAGTTTACCGCCAAAGTAAAGGCATACTTCATGGATATCCGCATTCGAAGCAATCAAAAAAGATGTAATTAAATTATCTCTTGCGTCATTTCGAATTTCACAAAGCGGAATCTGAGAACCAGTAAATACAACTGGCTTGTTTAAATTTTCCAGCATGAAAGATAATGCGGAAGCAGTATATGCCATTGTATCCGTACCATGCAGTACAACAAAGCCATCATAGCTTTCATAGGCATTTGCAATGATTTCTCCGATCTTGTTCCATTCATCAACAGAAACACTAGAGGAATCTAGAAGCGGATCTAAAGATACAAGATCCCATAGCGGCATCTTTTCATCTTTTAATTCTTGTATATTGTTTAACTGTTCAAGAAAAGAGTCTTTTTCTGGCGTATAGCCATGATCACTTTTCATCATACCGATCGTTCCACCGGTATAAATAATCAGTATTTTCTTTTTTATGTATACTTCCATTTAAAACGACCATCCCATCCTGTTTGTCTAAATTATATTTTAGTAAATTTTTAAGAAATGAAAAGTGAAATATTTAGCATAATAATAGATTCATTGAATTTTCACGTAAAAAGTCTGAACAACAATTCAGACTTTCTAAAACAGAAAATAGATTCTGTGTTAATCTTTCACAATCAGTCTACCTTCAATATGTGCATTTAAATGCTGATTTTCACTCAAGTATTCTTCAATGATATCATTGGTAGAAGTGGATACAATACGTGTTTTCTTGCGTGCCTCAATCGTTTCTAGAGATACATGGAAGAATTCATCAAAGTTTGTATAATGGAATTTTGCAAGACTGATAGAATACAGTTTTTCTTTATCAATTGGCTCTTTCTGATATTCAAACTTTTCAAATTCTTATGTTGTTCTGTTATAGACAATTTCAATGCCTTTTGAGAATTGATAGAACTCACAATGTTCCCCTTGCCATACTTCATCTCTCACCATATATTTCACCATACGCATGAATTCATCTCCAGTTACTTCCAGCATGTAGATAGGATCATCATATGGCAGACACTCCTTCAAATCCTGATACATCACAATTGGGCCAAGCTGTTCAGATCGAATTGCACCAGAACCAAACATTGCAATATTCACATTCAAACTGCGATATACAGCATCCGCAAGTAAATCGCCAAGTTCTGTTTCCTGGTTGCGATCTGGATGCGTCAATTCTCTTGCTAGACGCGTAACAACTCTCTGATATTTCTGATCTGTTTCATTCTTGTAGGAATAGATCAGCTTCATGATTCTTCGATCCACAGAACAATGATCATTATCGATTGGAATGATTTGCCACTTGCAGGAATCAATACAATTATTATCTGTATCTACAACAATATCAAATCTTCCAATCTGATTTGTACCTGTACCTGCCTGTACAATCAAAATATCATTCACAACACAAGGTTCTTCTAATAATGTATGAGAATGTCCGCCAATGATAATATCAACACCTAGACTCTTGTCTAATAATGAAGCAAGCTTCTTATCTTCTTCAAAGCCAATATGCGTTAATAAGACAGTGAAGTCAATGTCAATGGAATTATACATATTACAGATCTTGGCAATTGCTTTTGCGGCATCTTCTACGTCAATCAAGGAACCAATCATACCATCGTTCTTTGTCTGTGAAATAACTTCTTCTGTCAAGATTCCAATAAATAAAATCTTCATGCCATCAATCTTTAAAATTCTACACGGCTTAAATAGTCTTGCATTATTTGTACGAATATGCAGATTTGCGTTTACAATTGGAAACTTTGCACATTTTTCTAAAAACAGCAGCTGTCCAATACCATAGTCAGTCTCATGGTTACCAATCGTTACAATATCAGGAGAAAGCATATTCATGATTTCAATTGTTGATAATCCCTGATATTCACTGTCAATGATGGAACCACGGAACATATCTCCCGCAATGGCATATACAACATTCTTTTCTTTCTTTCGTACGTCATTGATATAGCCAGATAGCAACGAAACACCACCGACAAGTTTCTCATCAATATGTTCTGCAAGAAAATCACCATGCAGATCATTGGAATGCAGAATCGTTAATTTTTTTGTATTCTTCGCTGTCATAACAAAAATCTCCTCCAGATTCAAATAATTATCTTTTGTATCTATTTTCTATCATCAGTATATCATAGTAAGTTATTACTTACTATAAAGGAAGAAAAAAATCGTTGCTTGCCAACGACATTTAGATTTTGACTGACTTTACCCAGTCAATCAAGTAAGAAGATAATGTTACTGTAATCAATGAATAGAAAATACGCGTAAAAGGAATATATGTTAGAGAAAGCATCAATACAACAAGATCTGTAAACAAATAAGAGCGTGCCAGTTTCCAATGTAAAATACGTGAAATGGATAATGCGAGTGCATCATCTCCTCCACTCGACCCACCTTGACGGATAATAAGTCCTACACCAATTCCTACAAACATGCCTCCTGTAATTGCAGCAATCAATGGTCTGGATGATAAATCTGGCAGCATTGGTGGAAATAATTCCCAGAATTTATAGCACAGCGACACAAATGTTGTAGAAATAAATGAAATTTTAATAAATCTAGAGCCAAGAAACTTCCACGCTAATGCATAACACGCAATATCAAGAATCGGAGTAATATAGGCTGGAGAGATGTTCAGCCACTGTTCAACAAAAAGCATCATTCCAATCACACCACCTTCGGTAATATGTGTACGCTGGTGAATGTTATGGATACCAAATGTACAGATCATTGCTCCCAGCAGTATGACAAGTACACTTTTGACTGTGATGCCTTCTTTTAAACGACTCCATAGCTTTGATATTCGACTTTGCATAGATTTCCTCCTTGTGGTTGCAGTATTATCTTGTATCGTTGCAATAATGTCAAGCATCCATCATACTGGTGGATACCCTTTTTCAATTATTGTAAAAAAATGTATTCTGTGCTGGAATCGATAAAACAGACAAACTGTTTAATTTTAAACACATTGCATTTTTGCATAAAAAAGAACAGAACAATGATGATTTGCTCTGTCCTTGAGAGAATGACAATTTTATTTTGCGTTAGCAGCAGCCACTTCACCAGCAATCTTGCCAAATGTCATGATATCTGGATATGCATTACCACCTAAACGGTTATTACCATGAATACCTGTAGCTGTTTCACCAGCAGCATAGAGATTCTTGATTGCATTTCCATTGTCATCAATTACTTCAGCATTTTCATTGATTGCGATACCACCCATTGTGTAATGTACTGTAGGTGTTCTTAAGGAAGCATAGAATGGTCCTTCAGAGATGACAGAAGCCTTGTCACAAGCCTTGCCGAATTCATCCTTGCCATCTTCCATACCCTTGTTGTACTTTTCAACTGTTGCCTTTAATGTATCTGCATCTACACCAAGCTTTTCAGCTAATTCTTCTAATGTATCAGCCTTAACAGAGTGACCATCATCAAGAAGCTTTTCAATGAGTTCATTACGTGTATCATCACCATTGATTTCACTAGAGTCTACAATGAGATACATCTGACCATCTGTCTGTTCAAGTTCTGCCATAGAGATTGCATAACGCGTATTATCTTCATTGATAAAACGCTTACCTTCCTTATTGACAAACATATATTCTGTAGCGCTCAGCCAGTTACCAACGAATTCAGATACACATCCACAGTCATCAATTGGGTCACCTAATGGGTGTACCTGGATCTGATCTAAGTTAGCTAAAGAACCGCCAACATTTTCCGCCAATGCAAGACCTTCACCTGTAGAAGAAGCAGCACAGCTTGTCAGCTTTGTTGTAATCTTGCCATCAGAATACTTCAATACTAAATCAGAGTTTGCGGCATATCCACCAGTTGTAATAATAACGCTCTTTGCCTTGACAGTAATCTTAGAACCATCGCTTCTTTCAGCGATGCATCCATTCACATTACCATCTTCATCTACTGTAATAGAAGTAACATCTGCATCTGTTTCAACTTCAGCACCGTTCTTTGTTGCATATTCATTTAACTTGTCAATATAGATACGACCACCATTATCACTTTCAGAACCAGTAGCCTTTACTAAGTCAACCTGATGACCTCTAGCCCATTTACCACCGATTGCCATGAAAATATAATCTTCCTTGAATGGAACACCAATTGTATCTTCCAGCCATGTCAATGTTTCTGGAGCTTCTTCAGCATACTTTCTGATCAATGCAATGTTGTCAATGCATCCACCACCAATGTATGTCTGTAATGCATGCCAGTTTGCAGAGTCAAACAATGTCTTGCCATCGTTCTTCTTCCATTCTTCATAGTCTTTCTTAACATCATCCATCAATGCCTGATATTCAGGATCATCTGTTTTCACACTGATTGCTTCTTCTACTTCCTTACGGTTAGAATCATTCATTTCAATGTTCTTCTGTCTAGAAGCATCACTGCAGTTGTATGTACCTTCACCAAGTTTTGTATTACCACCAATGGCACCTGTCTTTTCAAGAACAAGAACCTTTGCGCCATCTGCGCTGGCACTCGCAGCTGCAGCCATACCTGCACCACCGCCACCAATCACAGCAACATCAACATCATATTCCTTGTCTTCCTGCTTACTAGCGGATGCTTTAGCTGTGTAGTTTGCTTCATCTACACCAGCATTCTTTAATGCATCTTTCACAGCTTCTAATAAGCCTTCACTTGTAATTGTCGCAGTAGATACTGTATCTACCGCAACTGTATTTCCTTCAACCATTGTTGGGATCATCTTGTCATAGGCAAGTGTTCCAACACCTTCTGTTTCACTTGATTCCTTTACTTCAATGTTTGTAATTTTAGCATCATCATCCAATGTAACTGCGACTTTAATGTCACCATTACGTCCTTTTCCTACACCTTCAAATGTTCCAGCTGCGGAAGTCTTACTTGAACATCCAACAAGACTGAAAACCATAAAAAGAGATAAGAAAATAGAATAAATCTTCTTCATATCTTTCCTCCCTGATTTATCACTTATATTTTATTGAATGATATATTCATGAACAAATATAAATTTATCTATTTATTCATAGCTTTTAGCTATGAGTTATGTATAATAATAATATGAACTTAAATCAATTAAATTATTTTCGTGTGCTTGCGAAAACACAGCACTATGGAAAAGCATCTGAAATCCTTCACATTTCTCAACCATCCCTATCGAAAGCAATCTCTTTACTCGAAGAAGAATTGCATGTAACGTTATTTGAAAAAGATGGCAGAAATATCAAAATTACATATGCTGGTGAAATCTATTTAGAATATGTAAAGAAAAGCTTAGATTCTATTACAGCCGGTAATGAAGTACTTTCCAATTTTTCAAATCATCAAAAGACCCTATCCATTGGTGTCATTACTCCATTTCTATGTGAGAACGCATTGTATTCTTATATATCTTCTATCATTCAGCCAAATCCAAACTATAAACTCAGTATGAAAGTATCACAAAGCAATACGCTGTTAGCTGATTTAAAATTAAAGAAATATGATTTTGTTATTTCCAGCTATTCTCCATATGAACCAACAATTTCCTTTATTCCAATTATGGAAAGGAAATATGTTGTATGCATGCGAAAGGATGATCCACTTTCTCACTTTGATAAAATTCGATTCGAACAATTGCAGGATAGAAATATTGTTCTTACAACGGAAACATTACACAGTTCTGCAATGCACAAGATGTTTTCCTATTATCATTTCACTCCAAATGTTAAAGGAGTTTCCAATGAAGACTATGCTCTTGTACAAATGGTTAATTCTAATATTGGCTTATTGATTACAAGTGATCATAAACAACTGCATGATGAAAATATCATTGTCAAAGAAATTGATCAAACTTCATTTCATCGCTATATCTATCTTGCCTATGAGAAAAATAGAAAGCCATCAGAACTAGCAGAAAAGATTATTACATATGCAAAAAAGATATCTATTTCTGAAGAAAATCATTAAAGATTTTCTAACACAGAATAGATATCTTTTTCAATTCCAATGGAACGGTTTTTAATTTGTTCAGGAATATATATTTCATTTTGATTCAAGCAAATATAGTGTGCATTCTGCATTGTATTTGTCATTCTCCAGAATGGATATTTAATAATTCCTGGAGTATTGTATCCAACACCTGCTTCAAGAAACACAATATTTTTCTTATGGTTTTCTTGTAAGAATTGTGAATATCTATTTGAAGCATTTTTCCATCCTGCATCTTCAACAAACGTTGCATCAGAACGAAGATTCATGCTCATAGGACGTCCACAATGCGGACAATGTGGTACAAGCTCTTTTGGTACTTTCATTTTTAAAGCTGATGCATTTGTCAATGTCTCATCTGATTCGATTGTAAAGCCTTGTGCAGTTACCATTTTTCGAATGATTTGCTCATTATCAAACGTTTCTTTGCGGCAAGGTTCACTGCACTGAAACAATCCATAATCTCCTTGCGTATAAAATAGACGCTGTTTATCAAATCCACTCTTCTGAAAGCAATGATCCACATTTGTCGTCAACACAAAATAACCTTTATTTTTAACTAATTCATACAATTTCTGATAAACAGGTATTGAAGCATTCATGTATCGATTGATATAGATATATCTGCTCCAGTACGCCCAATGCTCTTCTACTGTTTCAAATGGATAGAAACCACCACTGTACATATCTTCAAAACCATACTTTTCAATAAAATCATAAAAGTATTTCTTAAATCTTTCTCCACTGTATGTAAAACCTGCGGAAGTAGATAATCCAGCACCAGCTCCAATCACAACTGCATCTGCTTCTTTCAGCAGTTTATCTACCTGTTCCAAGGATTCGTTCATAGATTTTCTGATCTTCTTCTTTAAAAACATTAAATATCACCTTGATGTTTGAATTTGTTCTTTCTTTATATTGTTGCACAGTTTGTACCGCAATCTTAGCTGCCTGTTCATTTGGAAACATGAATACGCCTGTAGAAATACAACAGAATGCAATACTTACTAACTGCTTTTCTTCAGCAGCTTTTAAGCAAGATTCATAACACGACCGCAGCAATTTTCGATGTGTATCAGTTAACTCTCCTTGTACAACTGGTCCTACCGTATGAATGATATACTGACAAGGCAAGTTATACGCCAGTGTTATTTTAGCTTTTCCTGTCGGTTCTTCGTATCCTTGCTTTTTCATGATTTCATTACATGTATTTCTTAGCTGGATTCCCGCATACGTATGAATACAATTATCAATACAGTTATGACAAGGCTGATAACATCCCGTCATGCCAGAATTTGCTGCATTCACAATTGCATCTACCTGTAATGTTGTAATGTCTCCACGATAAAGATAAATATCTCTTTGCATCTCATGCATATCCGATAAAGATACAATCCCTTTTTCTCTGATTTCTTCTTTCAAATACGCATCCTGCACAGAAAGATACGTGTCATCAATAGATGCAGGCATTCTCACATTCATTAATGCACGCAATAGCATCTTTTGATCCTGTTCACTATCAGGTATCAAAAGATTCCGATATTCATTTCTTTCTTCTTTTAACCGTTGAATCAGATAGATTCTTCTATCTGTTTGATTCATAAAATTTTCACCGCTTGTACCGGACATTTTTCATAGCAGTTACCACAATGCAGACAATGAGATTGTGTAATCATGTACGGTTTTCCTTTTTCAATACACTGTTGCGGACAGTTTCTTTGACAACGTCCACACCCAATACATGCATCTGTAATAACATATCCATGTTCTTTCTTTTCTAGATTTCCTAGCGTATAAGTTTCTCTAAAAATAGGTCGTACACCTAAATTGAAGTATTCAATTTGTACCTGATCAATACAGAATACAATTCCAATTTCCCTTGTATCTCCAGGATATACATTTGCTAAATATGGCTGTTCTTCAAAGATTAGATCCATCCATTTCTTTTGATCCTCTGCTTGATATGCTTTTGCAGATAAACGAATCATTTCTTTATATTTTGTATAACAAAGTATCTGCACTCTGCCATCTCTCATTAATTCTTTGCAAAAAGCCTTGCCTCTTGCGGTAAAGAAATACAACGCATCTTTTTCATAATGAATTGCACTGATATTACGTATCTGTGGTGCACCATCTTCATCAACTGTCGCAAAAGCCAATACACCTACAAGTTCCATTTTCTTTAAACATGTTTCTAAATCCATAAATCTCTCCTATGAAATAATTTGAATTCTACCTTCTTTTCTTGGCTTTGTAGAAGGCTGCGGTCCATCAATATACCCAAGAATAACAAACCCCTGACATGCATAGCCTTCTCTCACATTCCACTCACGCATCATTTGACTGCCTGCTTCATTATCAAATGTTTCTCTACCTCTAGAAACAATACAAGAAGCAATGCCAAGTTCCGTTGCCTGTAAAACCATATTTTCTATCATGCAGAATGCATCTGCTGTCTTAAATAGAAAATTATCTTGTGAAAAGACACAAACTACACATGGTGCACCATAGAATCCATTTTGAATCGTTGGATCATCAATGGTACTAGGCTGTTCCTTAGATACATAATTTCCTGCTAAATGTGTACGGTCAAATTTAGCCAAGTTCATTCTTCCAACCTTTGTACATAGTTGCTTGTTATGCAATGCTACAAGCATACTTCTTTGACCGCCACCAGCATTTGGTGCATAGTTTCCAGCTTCCAGAATCTTTTCTAAATCTTCACGTGAAATTTGTTCGTCTGTATATTTACGAATAGAGTGTCTTTGTTGAATCAGATCCATTAACATTCTAAGTCTTCTCCTGTAATATCGTTCTTTATTTTCCAGCATTGTGGATCAGCACCATAGAAGCTGCCATTGGTTCCATTGCTTACGGCTGGACATCCTCTACACCATGCTTTCAATTCACATTTACTGCACTTTGTAAACTGATCGTAGTTTCTGTATTTTTCCATTGAAGTGATCCAGATATCCGCAAGACGATCTTCAAATACATTTCCAACTTTACTGTTTGTAACTCTTCGACAAGCCATGATATCTCCATTGGAAGAAATTGTAATATGGCAGTTTCCACAGTTACATCCACCATAGATCATGCCTTCCATTGCATTTTGTGGAAGGTGGAATTCACCTGTTTCATACTCATATAATGTCCATAAATGGTCTTTCTTATTGAAATATGTTTTACATCCTGCTTTCTCATAGGCTTTATATTTTGCATCACATATTTCTAATAGATTTCTATATTCTAATGGTGTCATGCTTGTATCAACTTCCCCACCTGTTGGAACATAGCGAGAGAAAGCAAATACCGTAGCATTCGCCTTTACTACTGCATCGATAATGTCTGGAATTTCATGCATGTTTGTTTTAGACACAGTGCTCATGATGATACTCTTGATTCCTGCACGATTCAGACATACAATCTTCTCAATTGTCAAATCAAAGCTTCCTGGTTTTCTAAACCAGTCATGTGTCTTTTGCATGCCATCCAGTGACATTTGATATTTTTCACATCCACATACCTTTAACATCCTGCAGATTTCGTCATTGAGATGAAATGGATTTCCCATTAAGGTAAATGGAATTTCTTTTGTCTTTAATAATACTAATAATTTCCAGAAGTCAGGATGCAGGATAGGATCTCCACCAGTAATGTAGAAATATGGTCTTCTATGATAAACCTTGCAGAAATCCTCACAATTATCTACAACTTCTTTCATTTGTTCCCAAGTCATACTTTTTAAATCTGTACAACCTTTTCCAGAAAAAATATAACAATGCTTACAACGCTGATCACATTCATCTGTAATGTGCCATTGAAATGAAAAATACTGATTCATCCTATCCTTCTCCTTTCTTCAGTTACTTGCTAGAAGCACCACACGCTGTACCGCATGCTGCTGTCTTTTCTTCTGCCTTGTCAGAAGCACCACATGCTGTACCACATGCTGCTGGTTTTTCTTCTGTCTTGTCAGAAGCACCACATGCTGTACCGCATGCTGCAGAAGTTTCAGGTTCTTCTTTCTTCATCCATCCAAAAATATTTGATAATGCCATTGTTTTTACCTCCTATCATTTATTTTTGTTTTGCCTTTTGGCAAGGATACTTTAACAAGATAGAAAACACATAAAAAGTACGCACTTTTTTATGCCATAGGCACTTTTTTGTAACTCATAGACAAACCTTATTTGTACTATTACACTATATTTGGTACTTACATCACACTTAAAACTAATGGAGGATATCTTATGCTGACAAAAAAAGAATTACCTGAATGCCCAGTCGCTACAACCGTACAAATCATTGGAAGTAAATGGAAATTATTGATTTTAAGAAATTTACTTTCCCGTCCATGGAGATTCAATGAATTAAAAAAAGATCTTGAAGGAATCAGTCAGAAAGTACTCACAGATTCTCTTCGATCTATGGAAGAAGATGGTATTATCACCCGCACTGTCTATCCAGAAGTTCCACCACATGTAGAATATGCACTCAGTGATCTTGGTGAATCCATGCGTCCAATTCTTGACGCCATGAAAGACTGGGGTATCAACTATAAAAAGCAATATTAAAAAGTCGGAGTTGATCCGACTTTTCATTTACTTCTTTCTCTGAAAATATTTAACAATTTCAACGAGTGGAATAATGGATAAAGCAAGTAGCAGTGAGATGCCATATTCTACATATGTAATTGGTGTAAATCCAAATGCATTTGCTAGAAATGGAATTTCAATCACACATGTTGTAAAAATCAAGGAAAGAATCATTGTAAATACTAAGAAGCGATTATGATTGTTTTCTTTGCATAGTTGAAAGATGGATGCAGAAGTGGAACGCATATTGAAACTGTGGAAGATTTCACACATTGACATTGTCAAGAATGCCATTGTCATTCCTTCTTCACAATTTGTAATATTCATAAATACCCAATGTCCACTTTCCAATCGTTCACCAATAAAGAATGCTGCAAGTGTCAATAATGTTACGATGACACCTTGATAAACGACATTGAATCCAAGTCCCTGTGCAAAGATACCTTCAGAAGCATTTCTAGGCTTTCTTTGCATCACATTGCTTTCTTCCTTTTCCATACCTAATGCAATGGATGGTAATGAATCTGTCACAAGATTAATAAATAACAAATGTGGTGCTTTTAAAATCGTGAAGTTTAACAATGTAGAAATAAAGATTGATAATACTTCAGCAAGATTTGAACTTAAGAGAAACTGAATTGCTTTTCGAATATTATCGTAGATTCTTCTGCCTTCTTTGATTGCCGTTACAATTGTCGCAAAGTTATCATCCGCAAGTACCATATCTGCCACATTCTTTGTAACATCTGTACCAGTGATACCCATGCCAACACCAATATCTGCTGTTTTAATACTTGGCGCATCATTGACACCATCACCCGTCATCGCAACAACATTTCCTAGAGATTGCCATGCTTTAACAATACGTGTTTTATGTTCTGGCTGAACACGTGCATAGACTCTGTACTTCTGCACGTGTTCCATAAAATCTTCATCACTCATCTTCTGCAGATCATATCCAGTGATTGCCTGTGAAGAGTCTTGTAGAATATCCAATTCCTTCGCAATCGCAACTGCAGTATCTAAGTGATCTCCAGTGATCATGATTGGTGTAATGCCCGCACTCTTGCATGTCTTGATTGCATCTTTGACTTCCGGACGCACAGGATCAATCATTCCCATCAGTCCAATAAAGATAAGATCATGTTCAATTGTTTCCTTTTCAGCAAATTCAGATGCATCTGTATATGTCGTATATGCTGCAGCAAGTACTCTAAGCGCCTGGTCTGCCATTGACTTATTGACTTGTAGAAGATGCTTTTTCTCATCTTGTGTAAGAGGCTGAACAGCACCATCTTTCAAGATCTTTGTGCAGCGATCAATGAGTACGTCAGGTGCACCCTTTGTATATTGCATATATGTTGAACCTTGCTGGTGAATCGTACTCATGAGCTTTCTCGTAGAGTCAAATGGATATTCATCAACACGTGGTTCATTCTTCAATAAATCATTTTTATTTAGATGATTCTTTAATGCATACTGTACAAGTGCTGCTTCTGTAGGTTCTCCACTCACTTCCTGTTTTTCATCTACCGTTGCATCATTACATAACGCCATTGCCGTAGATAACAATGATTCATCTTCACCATATGTCTTCACAACTGTCATTTTGTTCTGTGTCAATGTACCTGTTTTATCTGAACAGATAATAGAAGCACATCCAAGTGTTTCCACTGCAGTCATCTTACGAATGATTGCTTTCTTCTTTGACATGTTCGTAACACCAATAGATAAGACAATCGTAACAACTGCAACCAGTCCTTCAGGAATTGCCGCAACTGCCAAGCTTACCGCAACCATAAAGAAGTCGATACTCTTTTCAACGATTAGCATCATATCATTGCTCGCAAAGATATCACGATGCATAAACATTGAAAATACAAAAATAAATACACAGATACCAATAACAATTTTTGTTAAGACATTAGATAACTGAGAAAGTTTGATCTGTAGAGGTGTCTTGCCTTCCTTTGTTGTACTGATAACTTTGGCAATCTTACCCATTTCTGTATCCATACCTGTACTTGTAATGAGTACTTTACCTCTGCCATACACAACATCACTTCCACGATATACCATATTCTTTCTATCGCCTAATGGAATATCATCCTGTGCAATCACATCAGTATTCTTTTTTACACTTGTACTTTCTCCAGTTAATGCAGATTCTTCTACTGTTAAAGAAGCACATTCAATGATTCTTCCATCCGCATTGATTGAATCTCCTGCTTCCAGTAAAACAACATCACCTTTTACAAGCTGCGTAGATGGCAGTACAACAACCTTCTGATCACGCAGTACCTTACTTGTAGAAGCACTCATTTTCTGTAATGCTTCAATGGCTTTCTCTGCTTTACTTTCTTGTAAAACACCTAGGATTGCATTGATCAAAACAACGATCAGGATAATCAAGCTGTCCGTTGGAAAGAATGCTTTCTGTTCTAAGGAACATTCATAATAGGAAGTAAATGCTGAGATCAATGCCGCAACTAATAGAATGATGATCATTGGATCCTGCAGTTGTGATACAAAACGTTTCCATAATGGAATGAATGGTGGTGCTTCCAGTTCATTTGGTCCGTCTTTTTCTAGTCTTTCTTTTGCTTCTAAATATGTTAAACCATTTTGTGTTGTTTGTTTTTCCTGAACAATCTGTTCAATTGACTTATTAAAATCCTGCATCTTATTTCCTCCTGACAAATAAAATAGACCTTTGATAGACAGATATAATCTTGTCTACCAAAGGTCTTGCTTCTAAGTCTGACACCAGATAAATATGTATTTATCGGTTGGTGATGTACAGATGGATACAATCATGTATCCATAGCTACTCCCCTATTGGATGAGAACAGTTTAGATGAAACCTCTAAATTAGTCAATCCATACAGGTAAATTATTTGTGAAGAATTTTATGTACTTCTTCCAGCAATTCTTCACTGGCTTTTTTCGTATCTTCTGCATCCATGATTGCGGAAACAACACAGACACCTTGAATTGGACTGTCTTTCAAGATAGAAAGATTATCTTTTTTCAGTCCACCAATGGCCGCAACAGGAATATTCACTGTTTTGCAGATTTCATTTAATACTTCTACTTTTGTGATTTTTGTTTTCACATGTGTTTTTGTTGGATAGATTGCACCACATCCAATATAGTCAGCACCATCCTGTTCTACCTGAATAGCGGCTTCTACTGTTTTAGCAGTTGCACCAATGATTGCGTCTTTTCCCATGATGGAACGTGCAACAGAAATTGGCATATCTTCTGCACCTAAATGCACACCACATCCAACTGCCATCGCAACATCAATACGATCATCAATGATCAGTGGAATCTTGTATGCATCTGTAATCTTTTTCACTTTACATGCAAGTTCATAATAAGAAAGTGTAGAACGATCTTTTTCACGCAGCTGCACTAAAGTTACGCCACCTTCACAGGCACCCTTCACTTTATCCAAAAATGTTTCTTCACTCATACCATCAGAGTTTGTAATACAGTATAACGTACAATCAATATTTTTCATTTTATAACCTCAATCTGAAATAAACGGCGATCTTCTTCTGTTAATTGATAGACTTCATCCATGAAATACATATGGAATGTTCCCGGACCATCTGCTTTCGTTTTTTCTGCCGCTACTTCATAATAGCACGTTGCATCTACACATGCATCAAATGCATCTTCACAAGCAAGAAATGTTGCGATGGCTACATTTAACATACATCCTGTCCCCGTCAAGCATCCCATCATTGCTCGTCCATTACGAATGCATACTGTCTTGTCACCATTTGTGATAATGTCTGTTTTACCAGAACACACAACAATACAGCCCGTACTTCTAGACAATTCTTCCAGCCATTTTGCACTCTCATACACATCTTCTGCGTCTAAAATATCTGCATCTACACCATGCGCATGTGACGTTAATCCATAGAATGCTTTACATTCACTGATATTTCCTTTGATCACTGTTGGTTTTGCTTTGAAAAGAAAGTCTTTTGCATACTGCATTCTTAATGGACTGCAAGCAACACCAACAAGATCAAGAATACAAGGAATGTGATGTTCCAATGCAATCTTTGCACTTTTGATCATGGATGACGCACGCACATCATCAAAGTTTCCAAGATTCAACGCCAATGCCTGAGAATTTAAAGTGATGGCTTCTACTTCTTCTGGATGACAAGCCATGATTGGTTTTCCTCCAAATGCAAGTATTAAATTCGCACAGTCATTAATCGATATCGGATTTGTAATGCAATGAATCAAAGGATTTTTTTCACTGATTAGTTTCAACAATTTGATTTACCCCTAACTTTCTTTGAATCATCTGTAAACTGCCATTACGAGACATTGTTGTAAGTACAACAAATGCAATACTTCCACCAATGATCGTACCCATTAAGAAACTTGGTACATAGAACATCCATGTTAAACCCGTTTTACCCCATAGGTATGTCATAACTGGATAAGAAAGAATGGATCCAATAATACCTGTTCCAATGATTTCCCCAAGTACTGCAGCCCAGATTTTACCTTTCGATAATTTATAGAAAATACCAGACAAGGCCGCACCAAAAATTGCACCTGTTAATGCAAGTGGTGGAATACCCATTGTCATCATTCGAATCAGACCAATTGCTAAAGCACATAAGAATGCGTACCAAGGTCCCATAAAAACTGCCATTGTAATGTTAATTAGATGCGCCATTGGACACATGCCTTCAACACGTAAGATTGGTGAAATAACGACACCTACTGCCACCATCATTGCAAAAAAGACCATGCATAAAAGTTTGTTGTGTTTATTCATATGATATTCCTCCTGTATGCAGATGGTAAAGAAAACACGCAAAAACCATCTGTCTATGGTTCGGTATCTGACAAACAGTCATCTCTCAACCTGTCACTTCAGGCTCCCTCGCTTGTTTTCTCTACTCTAGGCGCTCCCCTACAGTAAGGTAATCAAATAAAAACGACCTGCGCGCAAAGAGACAGGTCATACACATCAACTGATTCTCCCTACGTCGGCATTATCCGTACAGGTTTGATGGGTCGAAGTCGAACTTCCTCTCAGCAATTGCTCCCCGTATTTATTTACTACAAAAGTTAGTTTAGTACAAAAAAGAACAATGTTCAAGCATCAATTCAATGATCCTTTTCCATATAAAAAAAGTTGCTGACGCAACTGCTTGTCTAACAAAGAACAGATTCGACAGTCTGTTTTTTTTGGGCAACCAAAA
>CAKVBD010000025.1 GCA_934725105.1 uncultured Bulleidia sp.
ACAATTATATAATGTAGGTATACGGTAGGTGTACATATATGTCTAGTTATTCTGTTCCTGAAAATATCAGAGCTATGAAGCCGAAAGGTACGATGGTCAAAACCATTCATGGTAAGTACTATGTTTATGAATACTTTCATGTGAAAGAAAATGATAAATGGAAAACAAAGATGGGAAAGCTGATTGGCGCTATTGATCCAGTTCTTGGTTACATGCCAAATGATTCTATTGGTAAAGATGAGATCACTACGGTTGATTTTGGAGAATACCTTCTTTCTTATTCTTTGAGTAAGAATGTTCTGGATGATCTTATGCAAGTCTTTAATGTTAAAGATGCATATACAATATATTTCTTATCTTTGATTCACTTTGTTAATGGATTTACTTATATCAAGAATATTGATTCTCTATATAAGCAATCTTATCTATCCGTTAAATATGATTCTCTAAACTTTTGTGAAAAAACCATTTCATCTTTATATGATTCTCTTGGAAGAAAACAGAACAAAGTAAATGAATTTGAAAATCTTACGATTGAAAAATCAAGTAAACAATTAGCTTTTGATGGTCATTGTATTCGCTCCTCATCAGATGATAATGCATTGGCTGAAAGTGGCAATAAAGCTAATGTATTCAAAGATGATCAGATAAATGTGCTGATGGCATATGATATCAATACCTCCAGACCTGTATTATCAAGAGTGTATTGCGGAGGAACATTGGATAAGATTTCAGTAAAGGATCTGATTGAAAGAAAAAATCTGCATTCTATGTTGTTCATAGTAGATAAAGGTTTCTATTCAAAAGAAAATATCTCTTTATTTTCTGGTAATGACAATCACTACATCATTCCGCTATGGTCAAACCACAAACAGTACAAACAGATTACATCCACCAGTAAAATGGAAGGGTTGTTTGTATTTGAACGTTCCAAGAGGAGAAGCACTGTTGAATATCATGAAGAAATCATAAATAACAAAACAATCGTCTTTTATAGAGATCTATCTCAAAATGCATTAGAAAGTACCGATTATCTATCCAAAGTAGAAGAAGGAAAATATACGATGGAATCTTATCTGGAAAAGAAAGATGGTTTTGGAACAATCGTGTTGGAAAGCAATCTAAATAAATCAGCTGAAGAAATTTATAAGTTGTATAAAAAGAGATGGATGATAGAAACATTTTACGACTATTACAAAAACAGACTAGATGTAAATACATTGCATCTAAATGATTATTACAAGACACAAGGCCTTTCATTCATCATGCTTATAACTTCATTGATCTATTCGGAATTTACGGAGAACATAAAAAAAGTCAAAATAAAAGAATCTATACAATCAATACTAATTGATTCAAGATTCTTAAAACTACACAAAGACAACAAAGGAAAATGGAGAGTGGAGAACATTAATCAAAAACACTTAAAAATATTTCAAGCATTCTCTTTAAACGTTGCACAAGAGGCTGCAGATTTATCAAAAGTTTAGTTCGTATACCTAAAATCTACGGTTAACGTGATATATAAAGTCCACATTTAATTCTTCGAAGATACGATCCCACATCGGATCATTCTTGCAATCTGTAATTACAGAATTCAAATTTTTCAATTCAGATACGATATAGTCCGCACGAGCAGAAAACTTTGTATGATCTGCAAGTACATAATGGTATTTGGAATGTTCCAGTATTTTTTTATGAATCTGACATTCCTGCGAACTGCTGTCAATGAGTCCATGTACTGGATCTAAGGCAGATGTACTGATAAAGCATTTGTCAACCAGATACGATTCAATCTCTTTCACTGCAGTATCTCCGACAAAAGAACAAGATTTACTTCTGAATTTGCCTCCAATACCGATTAAACGCGCATTAGGCTGTTGTTTATCAAACAATTCCATAATTTTCAGTGAATTAGTGATGACTGTTACATTCATTCCACTGTCAATTATTTTTTTAGCCAGCTGATAACATGTAGAACTTGAATCGATCATAATCGAATCATTTTCCTTTACAAAATGTTCAATCACATATTGTGCTATTTTTTCTTTCTCTTCCAGAAACAATACTTCTCTTAGATGTAGCGGAACATTCTTATCGTCAGATTCTGGAATATATGCACCACCATAGATTCGTGTCAGTCTTCCAGCTTCTTCCATTTCTCTAAAATCTCTTCTCACTGTCTCTTCACTAACACCTAATAATTCAACACATTCTGAAATAGTGATACTGCCTTTCATTGTCAATTCACGTTCTATTAGATTTTGTCTGTCAACTTTCAACATTTTTATATCCTCTTTTCATATATTGTAATTGAATTTTATTGTTTTTATATAACATAATCCCATTTTTGTCAAAGTCAGTCAAAATACAACATTTAAATAAAATATTTATGTTGACTTATGACCGAATGTGAGAGATTATGAATGAGGGGTTATAAAATGAACAACACAAATACCAAGTCATCACCCTTAGGGCTAGTACCACTGGTAATTTTCCTGATTATTTATTTTCTAAGTGGACTCATATATAAAGATTTCTCCATTATGCCTCTATTAATCGCAATGATGATTGCCTTTCTAATCTTTCTTGCTATTACTCCAAAAGAAAAGAAAAGCGAAACAATAAACTCCTTCTGCAAAGGTGCAGGTCATCCAACCATTATGATGATGGTAACGATCTATCTATTGTCTGGCGCTTTCTCAGCTTCGATTTCTGCAATCCATGGATCAGACTTGATTGCACTCAACAGTATGAGATACCTTCCAGGATATCTTTTACTTCCTGGCATGTTTATTATCGGACTTGTTCTGAGTTTCTCTATGGGATCTTCCATGGGAGCTGCAACAGCATTGATGCCTGTCGCACTCAGTATTGTTGCACACTCAGATGTCAGTTCATCACTTGCCTGCGGAGTTGTTGTCAGCGGAGTCATTGCTGGGGATAACCTGTCTTTTATTTCTGATACTTCCGTAGCTGCAGCCGCAGTTACAGGAACTACGATCAAAATGAAATTCAAAGAAAGTATCTGCATGTTTCTTGCACCAGCGATAATCACTTTTATCATCTTGTGCTGTATTCCTGTACAGTGTACAGTTTCTCAATTAGCAAATATTCCTGTAATAAATCTGATTCCTATTATTACAGTCATTATACTTTCTATCAAAGGTATCAGTGTCATTCCTGTCCTGGCAATTGGAACTTGTCTATCATTTTTGATTGGATGGATTGAAAAATTGTTTACGATTGCTGAATTCCTGGCAGCCATTCATGCAGGTGTAATGAATCTTGAAGAAATGGCATTGATTGCAGTCGTTGCAGGAGGCTTGATTGGACTGGCACAGGATAACGGAGGAATTGAATGGATCTGCAATAAGATTTCATCTTCATCCAGCAGTAGTAAACGATCTGCATTATCTATTGCTTTTACAACAATCCTTCTCGATATTGTTACTGCAAATAACACAATGGCAATTATTACTTGTGGTCCCATTGCATCAAAAATCTGTGAAGAACAAGATTTTTCAAAAACAAAAGCCGCGACCATTCTTGGATACTTCTCAACGATTACGAATGGTATCGTTCCATATGCTGGCCATTTGATGGCTGTCAGCGGATTATCATCCATTACACCAATCAGCGTCATCCCATATGTATTCTATGACTTGATTGGATTTATCACTGGTTTTCTATGGCTATTGTTTGAGCCAGAAAAAATACTACTTTTCATAAAGACAAGGAGGAATAATAATGATTGATCTTACGAAAAGAAATGA
Organism: uncultured Bulleidia sp.; assembly: GCA_934725105.1. Lineage (GTDB taxonomy): Bacteria > Bacillota_I > Bacilli_A > Erysipelotrichales > Erysipelotrichaceae > Bulleidia. The sequence continues at coordinate 3,777 of CAKVBD010000025.1, forward strand.
TGTTGATCTCGCATTCATGCTGAGATTCGAAAATGTTGCCTGGTATGAAAACGGAGAAGTTCGTATTCTGGATCGTCGCATTTATCCAGTACGCACTGAATTTGTTATCTGCAAGCATCATGAAGAAGTTGCAAAGGCAATTGCAGATATGGTCACACAATCTGAAGGTCCATATACTGCTGCTGCAATGGGTATGGCTCTTGCTGCTTATGAAGCTAAAGATCAAAAAGCATCAGATATTCCAGAATTCATCAGAAAAGCTGCATATACATTATCACACGCTAGACCAACAACATCTGCACAGATGGAAAGAATTGTAAACGGTTCTGCTGATCAGATCATTGAAAAATTCAACAATGGCGGTTCATTAGAAGAACTCGTAGATACTGCTTTCGAATTTGCTTATAACTATGTAAATAACAACTATGCAAAATACACAATCATTGGAAAGAACATGGCAGATGTTATCCCTGATAACGGTACAATTCTTACACAATGCTTCGCTGGTACAGTTGTAGGAACAATGCTGAGAGAATGCAAACGTTCTGGAAAAAATGTCAAAGTATACTGTGCTGAAACACGTCCATATTTCCAGGGTGCCAGACTCACCGCAAGCGTTGCATGTGATATGGGATTTGATGTTACTGTTATCTGCGATAACATGCCATTCTACACAATGAAGACAAAGCATATCGATGTATTCACTTCTGCATCTGATGTCATCACAATGGATGGTCATGTTGTAAACAAAGTTGGTACATCACAGATTGCACTATGTGCTCACATGTTAGGCATTCCATACTATGTAACTGGTACACCAGATCAGGCACACCCAGATATGAGTTCTGTAGTGATTGAAGAAAGAGATGCACAGCTTGTCAAGGAATCCATGGGAACACAGATTACTATGGATGGCGTAAAGGGATACTATCCTGCCTTTGACGTAACAGTTCCAGAATATGTTACTGGTATTGTTACTGATAAGGGCATCTATACACCTGAAGAAGTACACCACTATTTTGATTGAGGAAATAAATTATGTTAATGGAAAAAGAAAGAAATCTTATTGTTGAATATGGAAAGAAGATGGTGAATGACCATCTGACAAGTGGAACTGGTGGAAATATCAGTATTCTTGATAGAGAAACAGGATTGATGGCAATCAGCCCATCTGGAATTGATTATTTTGAAACAAAGCCAGAAGACATTGTCATTATGAAACTCAATGGAGAAATTGTTGAAGGTACACGTAAACCATCCTCTGAACACAATCTTCATATTGCTTTATATAATAAGAAGCCAGAAATCACTTCTGTTGTACACACACATTCTACATTCTGCATTGTTTTATCCACTTTAGACATGCCAATCAGGGCAGTCAACTACATCTTAGCTGATGCAGGTACTCCTTCCGTACCAGTTGCCCCATACAAAACATTCGCTACACAAGAACTTGCGGATGCGGTAGCTGATTCCATTGGATCAAGCTATGCATGCTTAATGGCAAACCATGGTCTTTCTACATGTGGAACAGATTTAAATTCAGCATACACACTTGCTAGAGAATGTGAATGGATTGCGGAAATTCAATGGCGTGCAATGTGCATTGGCAAGCCAAATATCATTGATGATGATGAAATGATGCTTGTTCTAAAAAAATTCGGAACATATGGACAGCCAAAAGAGGAGAAAAAGTAATGATTGATTTTGAATACGTAAATCCTGCTAGAATCATTTTTGGTGAAAAACCATATGAGAGAATTGCGGAAAGATTAAAGCAATATCATGTACAATCTCTTCTTATGGTATATAGTGGTGAATTTGTAAAAACATTAGGTATTTACCAGGAAGTAGAAAATATTTGTAAAGAGCAAGGAATCACATTTGTTTCTAATGGAAACGTTGTTCCAAATCCAAAAGTTGAGCTTGTTAGAGAACTTATTGAAACAGGAAGAGAAAATCATACAGATTTCATCCTTGCTGTTGGAGGTGGATCATCTGTTGATACAGCGAAAGCAGTTGCACTAGGCATGCATTATTCAGATGATGTCTGGGATTTCTTTGAAGGAAAGGCAGAAGCTGAAAATGTACTTCCAATTGGTGTTATTTCTACAATTCCAGCATCTGGATCAGAAACTTCAAATGCAGCTATCATCTCCAATGGTTTAAGTAAACTTGGATATGAAAGTGAATTGATTATTCCAAAATTCGCTGTGATGAATCCGCATTACACAAGAACTCTTCCAGCATATCAATCCGCATGTGGCATCTCTGATATCTTAAGTCACCTTCTAGAACGTTACTGGACAAATACAGAACATGTCGATACAACAGATTACCTCATTGAAGGTGCTGTTAAAGCAGTTATGTTAAATGGTGAAAGAATCATGGATCATCCAGATGACTACGATGCTCGTGCTGAAATTCAATGGTTAGCATCTATCGCTCATAACAATCTATTAAATACTGGAAGACAAGATGACTGGGCTTCTCATAGAGTTGAACATGAAATCAGTGCACAATATGGAATTACACATGGTGAAGGTATGGCAGTTGTCATGCTTGCATATGTTAAATACTGTGCGAAAAAACATCCTAAGAAGATGGCACAATTTGCTAATAGAGTATTTAATATTGACTACTCAAATTACACAGAAGAAGAAATGGTACTTCTACTTGCAGAAAAGCTCCAGCAATTCTACAAAAAACTGAATCTAAAAACAACTTTATCAGAAATGAATATTGATGATACTCATTTTGATGAAATGGCTGATCGTGCTACAAAAAATAACACATCACCAGTTGGACATTACTATCCTCTAGACAAGGAACGTTTTATTGAAGTATTGAAGTTAGCTCTGTAATCAATGTACTACGCTGATATTAAATCATATGACATCGCAAATGGTGAAGGCTGCAGAGTAACACTGTTTGTCTCTGGCTGTACAAATCATTGCAAAGGCTGCTTTCAGCCAGAAACCTGGGACTTCCATTATGGTCAGCCATACACAAAAGATACTGAGGAATACATTTTAAATCTCCTTCAAAATCCTCATATCGAAGGTCTGACAATACTTGGAGGCGAGCCATTTGAACCATTTAACCAGGCAGAATTAGTCAATCTGCTACATATTGTCAAACAGAAATTCCCCTTAAAAAATATCTGGTGCTTCACTGGCTTTGTCTATGATAAAGATCTTCTAAAAGGACAGCGAAAACATACAAATGCAACAGATGAAATGTTGTCTTATATTGATGTTCTCGTCGATGGTCCATTCATTCTTCAACAAAGAGATATTTCTCTCTATTTTAGAGGATCCCGCAATCAACGTATCTTAGATATGAAGCAAACACTTCAAACAGGTTCCATTGTCTTATATCATGAATAAAACCGCTCAAAAAGCGGTTTTATTTTTTTTCCGACAACATTTTGTTATATTGATAGAAATGTATTCATAAATGACTTATAGCTATTTGCATCCATCAATGCATTTATGACAGATGGTCTTTGGATAGCGATTCCTATTCTCTGCAAAAACCACGCTGCTGTTTTTGTATTTGATGAACTTAGCAAGAAAACTAAAGAAACTGTCTTTTCTTGCCATATAATTGGTTTCTTTAAGCGTGCAATCGCTAAAAAATCTGGAACATTTTCATTATTGATCGCATGTGGAATTGCAATATAGTTGCTATACTCTGTTGAACCAAGTTGTTCTCGTTCAATGATTCTTTGACGAAAATCATCTGGAAGATCAATATAAAGACGAATCCTTTCAAGCATAATATCAATACATTCTTCTTTTGATATCGCATCTAATTCCATATATAAGTTTGGATTCAACAATTCTTCTAATTTATTTTGTGAATGAACAGATTGAATTGATGTATGAACCATTTCAATTTCTTCGTTCGTCATAAATGTTGATGTTTTCACTATATTTTTAGGCAATACAAATGATAAGTCTGTCATATTTATGAATAAATCAGTGCTTTCCACATAATCATTTATCGTTTCAGGTGTTGTAAATTGAATTTTTCCAATTAAATTCCCTAATTGTTTATTCAACTTAAACGAAATGATTTGATATAGATTGTTAATTTCATCAGTGATAACTGTTAAATTATATTGTTGATCAGTATATAAATGTTTTTCTAGTGAAAGTTCAAGATGTAATGAAAAATAAGCAATTTCAGAAGATGTAATTTGATTCTTTTCATACATAGACAATCCCAATAAGGCAAGTTCATATGAATACGGAAATGTATTTCGAATAGATTCAAGATCTTTTCTATTAATTTGCATTCCATTTTTCACTCTATTCCTAAATGGAACAATATGATTTAAAAGAGCAATTCTCAATTCATCATCATCAAAAAAATCAACATCCGCAAGACGATATATATTTCGTAAAAATTTGTTACAAAAAACAATATCATCTTCACTCACCTTTACCTTAAGATATTGATGCTCATTCATGCGCTGCTTTCCATTAATATGCATGGTTAGATACAACAATTCATTATCTGAAAGACTAATATTTAACAATTTTTCCAATTGTTGATTAATGTATGAAGCTACAAAATATTCAGGTGTCCCTCTCATTTTTATGAGATCAAATGATGATTCAAACTGAATTGGATGATTGGTTTCAATTCGATTAATTGCGATTATAATATGAAGTTTCAGACCATTAATGGATGGTCCATTCATCGCAATTCCAAAACGATGCAAAGAATTGGCAATAATTGTAGTTAGCTGTTGAGAAAAATCCTTTGAATTATTCGATATCGTCGTAAATACCGTTTGAATATCTCTACACTCCTGTGAAAGGCAACGTCTAACTTTTGATTCATCTCCAACGATTCTATATCCATTTTTATGTGAATGATCTATTGATAAATCATATTTATAAATTGTTTTGCTGATTTCTTTGATAATCCCTCTAAGCAAGGATGGAGAAACATATAATTCATCAGCAAGCTCATACAAATCTACAAATGTTCCATCTGTTAACAGACGCATCAACACATATGATTTTCTAGATTGTGGATTCGCTAAAATTTCATTTTCCTGCATTGAAAACGCACTTACATATTGATTGAATTTTTCATGATCTTTTATAATCAGTTTTGAACCATAGCCTTGTTTCACTTCAATCACTGCTCCATGATTTGCAATTTCATCTTTTAAAAGATTCATGTATTTTAAAACCGTTTTCTCTGATGTTTTAAATGTTTCAGCAATTGTTTTTCCACTGACGTAATCTTTTTCCTGTATCAGATACTTTAAAAGTTGCGCTAATAATTCGTATTTCATATACCCCTCGTGTTAGTATTTTATCATTGATCAGAACATATGATAAATTTCTATTTGCAAAAAAGTTCCTTTTCGATAAGGAAACAGAGTGCATCTTAGAAAATAATAGGATGATATATTTAGACCATCCGATGAGGAGTAAACAATATGGCAGAAAAGAAAACAATTCTTTTAGTATGTGCAAGTGGGGCATCAACTTCAATTATTATGCAGCAAATGCAGCAAAAGCTAAATCCAGAAGAAAACTGGCGTATTGAAGCACGATCAGTAAATGAAATACCTTCTTTCATAGCTAAATATGATTACATCCTTGTCGCACCACAGGTTAATCATGCGTTTGAATCTATCCAGAAACTAGCAGAACCTTATGGCGATATTAAAGTCATGATGATGGATGTCGATGACTTTGCCTCAGGAAATGTCGAAGAAATCATGAATATGATCCGCAATGATGAAATAACACCTGTTTCAGAAAAAAGGAGAGAAGAGAAAATGTCTGAAAACAAAGAAAAAAAGAATCTCATGGATTCTTTATCTGACTGGATGCAAAAATATCTTGTTCCAGTTGGTATGAAGATTTCTAATCAGCGTCATCTTGCTGCCATTCGTGATGGTCTTTCTATCATGATTCCAGCCACAATCATTGGAGGTATTGCTTGTTTAATTGCAATTCCACCAATTCCAGCAACGATTACTGAACCAAGTAATTTCTTCTATGCTCTCTTACTAGCATGGAAATCTTTTGCTGCTGCATACAATCAATATTTGATGATACCTTACTATATGACAATTGGTATTATCTCAATTTATGTTGTAACTGGTGTTTCCTATCGTTTCGCTAAAAACTATGGCATGGATGGTATCAACAATGCTGTTTCAGCTCTATTAGTATATCTATGTGTATCAGGTGCAGTTGATCTAGCAAACGGAACAATTGTGATTGCTAAGTTAGGTGCTGCATACATGTTCTCAGCAATGATCATTGCCTTATTAACTGTAGAAGTTAACCATTTCTTCGAATCACGTAATATTGTAATTAAATTACCTGATTCCGTCCCACCTAATGTCGCTGCACCATTCAATGTATTAATTCCACTTGGTTTCACAGTTGTGGTAATGATTATTATTGATGCACTTTTAACATCATTCACAGGTGCTGGTATTGCTTCTCTTGTATACACAATCTTCCAGCCTTTGATGCGTGCAACTGGCTCCTTACCAAGCGTATTATTAATTAATATTTTGATGACAACTTTCTGGTTTTTCGGAATCCACGGAGCAAATATGCTTTCCGTTGTAACAAGTCCTATTACAACAGCAGCTCTTGCCGCAAATGCACAGGCTGTCGTTGATGGCGTAGAACTTCCATATATTTATGCCGGTGCAATGAATTCTGTATTTGGCAACTGGATTACTTATAATGTTATCCTTCTTGTAATCTTCTTATGGTGTAAATCAACTCAGATGAAATCAATCGCAAAAATTGCAATTGTACCTTCATTATTCAACATCAATGAGCCTTCCATTTTTGGACTTCCAACAGTATTGAATGTATATACTTATATTCCTCTATTAGTCTGCAGCGTTATTAATACAGGAGCATATTATCTACTAGCTTCTGCAAATATCGTTGGTAGATTCTATGTAACATTACCATTCACTGTTCCAGGACCACTACAGGCATTCCTTGCTACAGGTGATGTTAAGACAGTCTTGCTTTGGTTAGTTTTATTCCTTGTTGATATTCCAATCGTATATCCATTCATCAAAACATACGATAAAACTCTTCTAGAACAAGAAAAATCAGAAAATTAAATAATAGCACTGCTTTATAGCAGTGCTTTGGAGGTTATATGAAAGTTATTGTAAATGGAGATGACCTTGGATATACATCTGGAATCAACCAAGGAATGGTCATTGGAGCAACACGTGGTATTTTACGTTCAACTACCGCAATTATGAATGGTGCCTACATTAAAGAAGGTGTAGAAATGATGAAAGAACATCCTGAAATTGGAGTAGGACTACATCTAAATTTAACGCTAGGAAAACCACTGACTCACAGCCCTTCTTTAACAGATCCATCTACTGGTTTATTTTATTCAGGTAGAAGTGAAGTATGGAAACATAACCCTGACTACAAAGAAATCGAAGCTGAATGGAATGCGCAATTTGAAGCATTTGTATCTGCATTCAACAAATTACCAGATCATATTGATTCTCATCATAGTGTACATGATGCAACACCAGAAGCTTTTGAAATTTCTTCTAAAATTGCAAATCAATACCACTTACCTATGAGACGATACAACCAATTCAAATATGTTCCTGATATGTTTGCAAAAAACAAACCAGAAGAATTGATTGAAATACTAAAAAAATACGATGGACAAGATATAGAAATCATGGCACATAACGCAATCGTAGATTTAGATTTATATCGCTGGTCTTCTTACAATTTTCCTCGTATCCAGGAATTAGATATTCTCTGCAGTGAAGAAGTAAAAAAGTATATCAAAGAAAATCAAATTGAAATTACAAATTATAGCGAGGCATTTAAATGATTACATTTTCAAAAGAAACTATAACAACACATATTGATCGAATCCGTGGTGCTGGTGATGTTTGCATGTATTATGTCCATGGCAGTCAATCTGGTGCTTTAATCGATACTGGATATGGGGTCGGCGATTTAAAAGAATTTATAGAAAAAACATACCATCAAAACTATGAAGTTATCATTACACATGGTCATGCAGATCACGCAAACGGAATTGCACAATGGAATAAAGTATGGATGAACACAATTGACAAAGATTTATATTTTGATAGATCCTCCATTGCTTTAAGAAAAGAAATGCTCAAAAAAAAGTATTCCGATATTGAAACATGGGATGATTCTCTATTCCAACCTGTTTTCAAAGGAGAATTCATTCATCTGGAAGAAGGAATGACATTTGATCTAGGCGGGGTCAGTTTATTAATGATTCATGCTCCAGGTCATACACAAGGAATGATGGTTCCTCTAGTTAAAGAAGATAGAGTAGCTATTTTTGGAGATGCATGTGGTGTTTTCACATTCCTTTTTAGACAAGAATGCTCTTCTGTAAATGTATACAGACAGACACTTTTAAAGCTGAAATCTTATGAAAATCAATATGATAGAATTCTAAGACAACACGGTACTTGTGAATCCCCTAAAAGCTTAACCGATGAAAATCTTGAAGTCGCGCAAGAGATTTTAAATGGCACAGATGAACATATTCCTTTTGAATATTTAGGATATCATGCATTTATCGCAAAACAGACAGATCCTCAAACTGGTATACGAGCAGATGGAAAATCAGGAAATATCGTATATGCGCAAGATAAAATCTGGTAAGAAATAATGAACATAACACTCATTTTATTTAAACAGATTGTAATTATGTTTATCTTAATTGCAATTGGATATTATTTGTATAAAAAGAAATTTGTAACTCTGACAGGCAGTAATGAAATCGGAAAAATCTTACTCAATCTAGTCATTCCAATCGTGATTATCAATAGTTTCTGGACAGAAAGAACAATTGATAAAACAAATTCATTGATTCATGCAGCCATTGTCTCCATTATTGTTATGGCAATTGCTGTTTTAATCTCAACTATCATTTTTGGCAAGAAAAATGGTGTTGCCTGTTTTTCCAGCGCTTTTTCAAATGCAGGATTTATTGGTATCCCTCTAGTACAGGCAGTCGTAGGTGCAGATGCAGTTTTCTATATCTCAATCATGATTGTACTCATTAATTTTTTACAATGGACGTATGGCATATATGTAATGACTAGCGATCCAAGTGTAATGAAGCCATCTGTCGTTATGAAAAATCCTATCGTAATATCCGTGCTCATTGGAATTGTTATTTATTTTCTAAATATTCCTCGCGTAGATATGGTAAATACATTAATCAGTAATATTACATGCATCAATACACCTTTAGCTATGTTTGTTTCAGGAATTTATCTAGCCCAATCACAACTTCTAGAAATGATAAAAAGAAAAGAAACATGGTATGCATGTCTTATAAGATTAATTTTAATCCCATGTATTAGCGCAGTTATTTTAAAACTTATTCCATTTGGTGCGAATGAATTAAAAATAGCAATACTATTAGCTGCTGCCTGTCCAGTTGGCTCTAATGTTGCTATATTTGCTCAGCAATATGACAAAGATTATACTACAGCTGTTGAACATGTTTGTCTTTCAACGATACTATGTCTATTCACAATTCCCCTTGTGGTAACAATTACAACAGCCATACTATAATTACTATGTATACGAAAAAGAGAAGAACGCTTGCAGACAGTTCTTCTCTTTTATATAACTGTACTTCCTGTATTGCTTGCATCAATAAATTCAGCCAGTTCAATATATCCCTATACAATAGTTTTATGAAAGAAAGGGGATTTGAAATTGTAACAGGGATTAGGAAAGTTAAATTTATTTCTACTAAAATTATTCAATTGGTTTTAAATAGAATCCACCGTAGAAGTTCTCAGTTTTCATAACATTCACAATTACATGTGGATCAACACTACGCATCAAAGTAACTATATCACTCACTTCATAGCTACTGACAACTGTATGAAGCAAAGAAATCTTCTTACTAGAATAACCACCAACACCATCTACACGACTCAAGCCATGACGATAGTTTTTCACAAAACTCTGAATCACTTCATCAGGCTTAGATGTCGTAATCTGCAGCGTAACACGCGCATAGCGATTATAGAAAGTATCAATTGTTTTTGTTGAGATAAACTGGAAAAGAATCGAATAACCAGCATCTTCCCAGCCAAACATCATTCCAAATATCATCAACAAGATTGCATTGAATATAAATACGTAGCTGAAGATTGATTTATTTTTCTTATTACTGATGTACAATGCAACAAAGTCAGTTCCACCTGTTGATGCATTTGACTTTAATGCAATGACTGTCATCATTCCATATAAAAGTCCACCAAAAATAATATTTAACAATCGATCATCAAATACTGCTCCAAAGTGTAATACTTTCAAGAAAAATGATGCTAAAGCAACTTGAAGCAATGAGAAAAAAGTAAATCTTTTACTAATACTTTTACTGCAGAATAAAGCAACAGGAATATTCAAAGCCAACATACCTAAGGATGTTGAAAATGTAAATCCAAAGAAAGTACTAGTAATTTTCTCAATCAAGATTGCTACTCCAGTAAAACCTGAACTCAGTAGATTTAAAGGTCTCATGAAAATCTGAATAATTGATGCCTGCATAAATCCCGCAAGAATTACCGCAAACAATGTCACCAGATTTCTAAATTCCTTATACTGATTCAGCTCTTTTAACATACGCTATTCACAATCTTTCTAACAAGTTCTTCACTAACGACATCATAGTCATTTTCATGTGGTGCAGCGGCATAACAATAATTCACATCTACACCACTTGTCGTTGGATCATTTCTCCAGCTCTTGCATGAACTATGCACTTGCCAAATGCCTGTTTTTTCCATCATTTCAAGCGCATTAGATGCATTCATACCACTACCCGCAAGAATCTGGATCTTGTCACCATATTTTTCTTGCAAATGTGCAATCATGTCAATTCCATCCATTGCTTTTGCTTTTAAACCACTAGTCAATACACGATCCACATGTAAGGAAATCAATGTTTCCATTGCCTCATCTGCATTCTTCACACAGTCAAATGCACGATGGAATACAACTTCACCATTATATTCTTTGATAATGTCAATGATTTGCTTTGTCTGCACAACATCGATTTCACCATCTTTTGTTAAACATCCAAAAGCAATACCATCTGCACCATTTTCCATCATCAAACGAGTATCACATAACATTGTTTCAAACTCTTCATCTGTATAACAGAAACCAGCACCACGTGGTCGAACCATTGTAATGACTTTTAAATTTGTATTCTTCTTTGTCAAAATCAAAGAAGCAAGAGATGGTGTTAAACCACCCAAATATAAAGCACTGTTTAATTCGATTCTAGATGCACCACCTCTAGCACTTGCCAAAGCGTCATCATAAGAACCGCAACAAACTTCAATCATTCTTTCCATACTACCTCTTTTATCAAAACTTCATTCCATGCAGGTTATTTATAGTCCCTGCATCAATTCATATAATGCATACGCATAGATCTGTGTATTCTTTTCAATATCACAGATACGCATCCACTCATTCGGAAGATGACCAATACCCTTCTGGCCCTTAAAGCTAGGACCAAATGGAACGATATTCTTTACAACCTTGGCATATGTACCACCCGTTGTCGTTACAGCACTTCCATCTTCATCCATGATCGTTTCATATGCTTTTTCTAATGATTTCACTAAATATGTATCTTTAGGGAAATATACTGGATCAATATTGCTGAGAAGCTTAACTTTTAAATGTTCACTCTCTAATTTTTTCAAAGCAGTTTCCATTTCTTCTAAGCTATATCCAGCAGGATAGCTAGAAACCAGACTTACACCGACTTGATTTTCATCATGCAGCAATTCCACCTTACGAACCTGGTTCTTGCCAAATTCTTCATTGCTGTAATCAACACCAAGACTGATAGATAAATCACTCTGGTTCAAGATAAACTGATTCATGAATGTAAATAATTCATCGATATGTTCTTTTTCAGTTGTATACGCAAATTCAGCTCTACCACGTTCTGCATACACAACAGGATACTTACAGTCAGGTGTCCATCCCATCAAAGGATATTTATGATCCTTGAAGTACCACTTCATATCTTCCATACCAGTTTCTTCATTTGTACCGAAGATGATCTTTACTTTGATAGGAAATTCATACTGCAGATCCTTCAACGTTTTTAAAGCATACAGGCAGCTGAAGATTGGTCCTTTGTTATCCAGAACCCCTCTTGCATATAAATACCCGTCAATTTCAGTTGTATGGAATGGATCTGTTTTCCATGTTCCATTAATATCTACAACATCTAAATGACCAACACATGCAATATAGTCTTCTGTATCTGGGCCATAAGAAACAATACCAACCTGATTTCCAACATTTTCAACTTCAAACCCAAGAGCAGAAGCAAGCTCTAAAGCTTTATTCAAACAATCAACAACTCTTGTACCAAATGGACAATCTTCTGTTGCGGTATCTCTTCTAGAATCATAATTACAGATTGTTTTAATATCTGTAATCAATGATGGAAGATTTTCCGCAACCTTCGCAATAATCTTATCTTTCATTATTCTTCAACTGGTGCCATTCTTACACGCATATATTCATCAAGCCATTCTTTGCTTGCAACTTCAAATGTGCAATGTCCATCTTCCTGACGTGTAACAAGATAAACAGTAGGTTCTACATCACTTGTCGCAACAGAGAAAGAAAATCCTTCAATATTCGTAGCACAACCAAATTCACCCTTATTGTTCATCGCAACAACAGATAAGTCACCTGCAACTGTTCTTCTCTTCTTTAAGCTTGCATCTAAATCATTCACTGCCTTTTCACAAGCCTGTTGCGGTGTTAAGCCTTCCTTCATTAAACGAACGATTTCATAAGAAATACATCCCTTCATCAAGTCTTCACCTAAACCAGTAGCAGTCGCACCACCAACTTCACTATCCGCATAGAAACCAGAACCAACAAATGGAGAGTCACCAATACGACCAGGCTTTTTCATAAATAAGCCACTTGTAGAAGTACCCGCAACAACAGTACCATTTTCATCAAGACAAACCATTCCAACGGTATCATGTCCATCATATGGCTTTAATTCCTGTGCCTGCTGTTCCAATTCCTTCTTCTTTTTACGATAGAAAGCTTTTGCACGATCCGTTAACATTTCCTTTTCTTCAAAGTGATGTTCACGTGCATACTTTTCAGCACCATAGCTGACAAGAATATTGTTTACCTTTTCTTCACTTAATTTTTTAGCGATACTGATTGGGTTTGCAAAATCTTTGATTGCACAGATTGCACCAACATCAAATGTATCACCATCCATATATCCAGCATCTAATTCAACAACCTGATCTTCATTTGGAAGACCACCATATCCTACAGATTTATAGTATGGGAAATCTTCAACAGCTTTGATTGCTGTTTCGATTGCATCAGATGCTTTTCCATTCTGATTTAACTGTTCAAATCCTTGTTCAATACCTTCCTTAGCCATACGCCAAGTCGCAATAATTCCATGCATAATTTATCTCCTTATTTCATCGATACTTGATCGAATACTTCATCGTTGATTTCTTCAACCAGCTTCGTTAATAATATAATACAATTTTCAACATCTTCCATACTGATCATGCTTGAATTTGTATGCATATAACGAATTGGAATCGATAATGTCATGTTAATGACACCTGCATTTGTCTTATGAATATTTCCTGAATCTGTACCACCCTTATTAAATACTGCATACTGATGCTTGATATCATACTTCTTACAGATATCTTCAACATACGCAACAAGTTTTCTAGGTGCAATGGAGTTAGAATCAATCATACTCAATACAACACCATCACCTAAACGACAGATATTTGAATCCAGTGGTGTATCTCCCGCAAGTGTCGTATCAATCGCAAAACAGATATCTGGTCTAACACAATCCGTTGCTGTACGCGCACCTCTAAGACCAGGTTCTTCCTGTACTGTATTGGCAAGATACAAAGGTGTATGCTTTTTATTTTCTAATGCCTTTGCAACTTCAATCATGATATATGTGCCAACTCTATCATCAAATGCTTTATTCACAACACGATCTGTATGATTCATGATCTGGAAATGAGGCATTGGTACAACCATATTTCCTTCTTCAATACCTAAATCAACAAGCTGCTGTTTATTTTCTACACCCATATCTAGATACAAGTCAGAAATATCCATTGTCTTGCTTCTAAGATCTTGTGGTAAACCATGTGTAGCTCTACTACCCATGAGTCCAAAGAATTGTTCACCTTTACGATTCACAACTTTGAACCATTGTCCAGGAAGCATGTGACTCCACCATGATCCAATTGGCTGCAGTCTGATAAATCCTTGTTCATCAATCGATTTGATCATAAAGCCAACTTCATCCATGTGTGCCGCAATCATTACTTTCGGACCATTTTCATCTGCACACTTTTCACCAACAACACTGCCAATGCCATCTTGATAATACTGAAGATTTAATTTCTGATATTCAGATTTTACAATATCACTGACTTCATCTTCATATCCACTAATACCAGCCGCACTGCTAATTTTATCTAATAATTCTAGATTAGACATGATGCTCTCCAAATCCAAAGTCAGTAATCATTTCATTATTTAAATGAAGGATATAATCTGTTAATGTATGAACAAGTGCATCCATATCACTGATAGATACCATTTCATTTGCACTGCCAGTATTTCCACAGGCAATACCAGCTGCCACTGTTGGACATCCCTTCACTGTCTTATGAATAAAGGAACTGTCATTACCAATCATTCCAAAATATCCACTTGCATTTGTAAATGTCTTGAAATCATTGATTAATCTTTGACTAGGAATCATACCTTTATCATACATTCCCACAACAACGCCACCATTCAATTTCGCATTTGGCTTTCCATTATCAAACGTGCACAATGCCAAAGCTGCATCTGGCTGAATTGTATATGTTGCTGTCTTTGTACCACGGAAACCAATGGTTGACTGACTCATCGCACCAATTGCTAAATTGAAATCCAATTCATGTTCCTTCAGATTTTCAACAACTTCCATACATACTTCATTCAATACTCTAGGGCTCAACGCCTTTGCATACACAATATTATTTTCAACAAAGAAGTTTGAAGCATAGCTCACTAAATCACCAGGCAATACCTTAAAATCAGCTTTATCTGTATATCCACAATCAATCACAAGATCATTGACACTCTTAGCTTCACAACCACCTTCAAGAGCATTTTTTCGGTTGGTAATCACACCCGTCATCGTTGTATGATCACGGCATAAAATTGTTACTCTTTGGTGAAGCAAAGAAGATACAGAAATATCTTCCAATGTAATAAAGGAAAGTGTACCATCATCATTTATCTTAGATACCATCATTCCACACTCATCCATTGGACAAGCAATCATAAATGTCTTTGCATTTTCATTCTTGCTTTTTTTATAAGCAAACATACTGCCTAAATTATCTCTAACAATCTGATCAGCATTTTCTTCAAATGCTGGTTTCATGATTTCAGCGACATCCTGTTCATTTGAACTCACACCACAACAGTTGCATAACGTTGTTAATCTATCTAAATTCATTTTTATCTCCTTCGAAAGTAAAGGCCATATGAATCATATGGCCCTTGTAATAATTAATAACAAACTTTAGTTTTAATTTCTGCTAAGTCACCGCTGTTATTAACGCTTGCCTGCATTAATGAACATAAGTTTGCAATACTATCATTTAAGCCCGTTCCGCCCTTTTTAGGCATAACTACAATTGGAGTTTTGTCTTTATATTCAGCGATTACATCGCTTACTTCTTTACTCATCATCGCACATGATTGAACGGATGTGTGTGTTAAGATACTTGCACTGATTTCAGCAGCCATCTTTCCATAGTCAGCATACTGGAAGCAAGGTCCGCACAATACGAAATCCGGATTTAGCTTCTTGACCATAGCTGTCATCTTAGTAACGACTTCTTGTTCGTTTGCTAAGAAATATTCATTACCACAATATAATGTAGCGACTACCTGTGCATCAATCTTATTGAAGTGAGGCTGTAAAGAGGATGCGAATCCAATTCCGCCCTTTGTTGCTGTTAATCCGACATTTGGATTTGTTTTTCCACCGGCTCCAGCTAAGCCCTGGTCAAATATCAATATTACTTTCATATCTTTTCACTTAGTCTAAGCTTAAATCATCGAATGATAGATCATCTAATTCGTCTGTCTGATTCTTTGTTTCAGATTCTTCAGCTAAATACTTAGAATCAAGCATACGGAAGAATGGATAGTAGATAGCGAAGTCCATTGCTAACATAACAATCTGTACAACAGATCCCATGAAGCTTCCTGTTACCAGCCAGCCAGAGAATACGATTGGAGTTGTCCAAGGCAGCTGTGTACCGTTTGTAATTGGCATGATGTGTGTAACTGTAGCAATATAACCAAGAATTGTATTAGCAACAGGTGTCAAGATGAATGGAATAGCCATCAATGGGTTTAATACGATTGGTAAACCGAAGATGATTGGTTCGTTAATACCGAAGATACCAGCTGGAAGAGAAAGTTTTCCAAGAGTCTTCAAACGGCTTGACTTTGCGAAGAAAGCCATCATGATAACGAGTGCCAATGTGGATCCACCACCACCGAAGTTACAGAAGAAATCTGAGAATCCGGAAGTGAAGATGTTTGTCATTTCTAGACCAGCCTTAGCTGCTTCGTAGTTTTCAACTGTTAATACCTTGTGAATAGGAGCAAAGATTGTGTTTGTAACTGCTGGACCGTTGATACCGAAGAACCAGAATAATGTGGATAAGAACTGGTAGATAACTTCGAATCCGCCTAAACGTCCTAAGCCAACAAGTGGTGCCTGTAATACCTGATAAATGAAGTAATGAGCATATTCATAAGATGTGAAAGAGAAAACAATACCTAATACGAAGAATACGATCATTGTAATTCCTGCAGGAATTAATGCTGCGAAAGATTCCATAACTGCTGGTGGAACACCATCAGGAAGCTTGATTACAAGATTCTTCTTCATTGCCCATGAGAAGATTTCTACTGCGATAATTGCTGTAATCATAGCTAAGAACATACCAGCTGTTCCTAAGAATGTGAACTTGAATCCGCTGACTTTAATTGCTTCAGAAAGACCTTCAGCTTCAACCATTGAATACTGAGGTGTGATAATCAAGAAGGATACTAATGCAACAACTGCACCAGCAATTCTGTTTTCTAGACCTTTTTCTCTAGAATAGCAGTAACCGATACTGAGTACACCTAATAAAGCAACACAGTCAAAGGAAATTGCTGTTACGCGACCAAGATATCCATCCCAGCCAGCACCGAAGATACCAGCCATGAATTCTTCATATCCCGCAATTGGGAAGTTAGAAATAAGTAAGAAGATTGAACCAACAATTGTAATTGGTACTGTGATTAAGAAACCGTCTCTGATTGCTGATAATACTTTATTCTTTGATAAAGTATTGGCAACTGGCATCAGAAACTTTTCCAGTTTTTCCATCATAATTTATTTTGCCCCCTTTTCCTTGTAGAGTTTAAGTGCTCTTTTGAGAACTCTTTCTCCATCGACGTTTCCGTAATCAACGCTGTCAATTACTTCAACGATGTGTTCTGCACCATATCTCTCGTTTACTTTTTCATACAGATGCTTAACCTGAGGTCCCAATAGAATGACTTCTGGATTGTATTCATGAACAACTGTGTCCATGTTAGAATCTGAGAAAGCCTTAATTTCAATTGGTAAGCTGTGTGCGTCAGCTACTTTTTGCATTCTGCTTGCCAGTAAACTTGTAGACATGCCTGCATTACAGAATAAATAAAATCTTTTCATAGTATTACCTAACCTTTCTGCATATATCATAAATTTTCAGGAGTACTTGTTTTCACAATCGATTTCCTATTAGCTAGGAAGTTTTGGTACCCCTTTCATTTTCTATGCTGTTAAATCAATGACTTTTGTTTGAAAAAGCAAGTCATGCAGTAAACGGAAATCTCTCCATTTCAATAAAATAAAACCTAGATCCAATGTAGATAAGACATTGATGAATAATGTGAAGAGTTTCCACGCTTCATTTGGATACATGATCATCAATACACTTCGAATATTTACAGATGGAATATAAAAAGCACCGCCAATCAATAAACATCCCACAAAGAAACGTAAAAATGTTCTCTGGAATGAAATTTCATTTTCATGGATATCCACTGTCTTTAAATGCATTGCACACATCATGAGTGTCTGTCCTTTCCATACTTTCAATGGAACAAGAACATAGTAGACAAATGCAACAAGCAATGAAGCAATTGCCAATGCAATATGTACAGAATATTCACCACTTGTAAAATGACCAATTGCATTTGTCATTAAATTAATAAGGACAGCTGAAATATACCAGTCTGTCCCAAAGGCGAACACTCTTCTTACAACGTAAGCAAAAGTTTTCATAATTTATTTATTTTTATATAAGTTGATCAATTTTGTAGCTAATAGCTTTGTTGTTTCTGCAGCCATCAACTGGTCTTCAGCATGCATCAACAGTAATACAACTTCAACTTTTTCACCGCTAGCTTCCTGCTGAATCAAGGAAGCATGCACCTGATGACCTCTTGTATAGCAAGCGTCACCTTCCACAATCAATTCTTCTGCACGTTCGAAGTTACCCTTTTCAGCTTCTTCGATTGCCAAGATATAATCACTCTTAGCTTCACCTACTGCAGAAATAATCTTAAAACAAACTAATTCCATATCTTCCATAACATATCCTCCTTTACTTTTCTATTACAATGCTATGTGCAATACTATCGTGAATGGCTGTACCTTTTTTCACTACCATAAAACAGGATATGATCAAAATAGCCACTTTCACCCAATTCAATACCGTTCCAACAATATCAAACGTATACATCGTTATCATCTGCGTTACATAATTTCCCACAAGCAGCAATGGACTCTCTAGAAGCAGCAATCCAATAATCTGTCGTTTCGCAAGATCTTTTGCATTTAACGCTTCTCCATTTTCATCCGTAATTTTTAGTGACAGGAATTTCTTGCCAAGCGTCTGTCCATCATATTTCAAAGGAATGACGTAATAATAAACAATTCCAAATAAGATTCCCAATACACCAGCCAGTAATCCATATGGCTTTTCAAATAACAGAATATCTGTATTGATTGTCTTTTCTCTTGTTAATACATTCCACAGCCATCCAACTGGAATTGCCGCAAATACCCATCCAAAATACCAGTCAATCAGAAAGGCGAAGATTCTTTTGTTTAATGGAGCTTTTTTTATTACTTTTCTTTTTGCCATATATCTACCTACTTTGTCATTAATTCCATCAGTTCATTTACATTTTTTGTAAGAGTAATCTGTGATAGCAATACCGGTTCATCACATACATTAGAGAACCAGTCAAAGAAGATACGCAAGATATCTTTATCCTCTTCTTTTACCGCCAGCAACATCACAAATTTCACTTTGAAATTTCCCCATTGTACCGGTTTTTTCAAAGAAGCAACGGCAACGGTTGTTTTAATCGTGGAATACTTCAAAGGATGCGGTATCGCAAATCCATAGCTCAATGAAGTCCATGCCATTTTTTCTCTTTCAAATGTAGATTCTTTAAATTCTTCACTCACTCTGCCCGCATCATATAATGCATCACTTAACTGATTGATAACATCTTCATAAGATTCACATTCTAAATCTTTAAAGAAGAATTCATCTGTGATTAAATGCTGCATTTGATCACTAAACTCTAATGCCTGTCGCTGATGATCAAGATCATTGATCAAACGAAATATTTTATATTCATCATCCTCACTAAAGAACATACCTATGATGACTGTTGGAATATCTAATGTATGCTTCACATTCACTGTACTGATAATGATGTCTGGCTTTAATCGCTTAATAACATTTTCTTCATACACTCTTACAGTTGCATCAATCATTAATCGATCGCCAAAGCGATGTTTGATCTTATCTGCACACATGCTTGTCATCAACTGATTGTTTGGCTGAATCAATACCGCATGATAGTAGTGCTGATGAAGATTCAGTCTGTCATATGCTGCACCTAAATGAATTGCCAGAAAACCAATTTCATCTTCTACCATCGTTACATGCATATAATCTTCAATGATCTTTCCGACAAAGACACTAACATCAAATACCATCGGATATTGTTTTTTCACATCATGCAGATACACATTTTGAATCGTTGTATTTGTTTCCAGTCGTTTCAGAAGATGCTGGATATGAATCAATAAGCCATCTTTGAAGAACTCATCATTCGAGAAATCAACGTCATATACTTCATTAATTCCCGTAATAATTTTATCCAGCAAGACAACAGAGTTATCTAGAAGACATGTATCACTGATATATCGATTATGTTGTCTTCCCATCAAAAGTCTTGCCAGTAAAACAATTTCATTCTCATTGATTTCACATCTCAGAAATTTCGTAATCTTAGTAAAAAATTCATGTGCAATCTGATACTCAACTGTTCCTTTGATACGTTCATCATCAGCACCCATATCAACACAATTGAAATCCATCATTCTCTGAATTCCTACACCAATATGAATCATCAACATAGGAATTGTTTCTGCACGCAATTTGTAATTGTGAGTATTTAACGTTTCTTCTAAAACCTTAGACACCCTCAATAAATCAAAATCCGGAAATAATTCCGCAATCTTATTAATATTAATAAAGTCACCTTTTGTTTCATGTACAAGAATATCTTTATGAAACTTTCGTTTGCTTTCTTCACTACCTTGTAAAGAAATGACTTCACCATTTTCAACAATCGATAAATCTGGATACGTTTCTAACATCTTACGAATATGTTTAATATCATTACGAATTGTAAATGTGCTGTAATAGATTTCATTCTGTAAATCAATGATGTTGATTTTTTTATAGCGGAATAAACGTTTGATTAAAAAATTACAGCGTTCTTCGAGTGACTGTGGAATCAATTCATCATTCTGTATGTGATTCACACCAGAAGCATCTTCTTTCAAACGATAGCCATAGCGAACACTCGCTTCAATTGCATCTTTTAATTCACAATTGATTGCATTAATATCACTACGAATTGTTCGATCAGATACTTCTAGAATTGCGGAAAGTTCTTTTCCAGTTACCCAGTCTTTTCTCTCACTTAAAATATCAACAATTTTAATTTGTCTTGTTTTCATATATGCATTGTAAAACGATTTCCTGATATGCTTCGGTTACATTTTTCCTAGCAGTTAGGAAATTTTCTTCTCCGTGAATTAGTGTAAATGGAAGAAATACAAAAATGAATACGATAATTTAAGCATTTTCTTTGATTTTTATAGAAACAAAAAAAGCACATATCACGCTATCCAACGCAATACATGCTTAGAAATATATCGTTTATTTACAAGCTTTTCCTCTTGCATACGTCTGTACAACATCATAGTTGTCATTCAATACAACAAGATCAGCATCATATCCTGTACAGATCTTTCCCTTATGATCATCAATCTTTAATGCTCTTGCTGGGTTTAATGTACATGCATTAATTGCATAATCTACAGGAACACCAGCCTGTTCAATAACGATCTGAAGACCACGGTTAACACGTAATGTACTTCCTGCTAAATTCTTAGCCTCTACTAAATGTGCAGAACCATCTGGATACACTTCGATTTCCTGTCCACCAAACATCATTCTGCTTCCAACTGGACAACCCTTTGCCATTAAAGCATCTGTAATCATAATGACATGATCTCTTCCTTTAGCCATAAAGAAGTTATTCAAAGAATTCACATCAGAATGACATCCATCACAGATAACTTCACCATATACATCTCTAAAACGCATCGCAGCACCAACCAAGCCTGGATTTCTATGATGGAATGGTGACATACCATTAAATACATGCGTCATAGACATAGCACCATGTGCAATTGCCATTCTAGCTTCTTCAAAAGTAGCACTAGAATGCCCTTGAGAAACCAATACACCATGCTGAGCACAATATTCAGTTAATGCAAAATCTTTATCATGTTCACAAGCCATTGTAATGACTTTGATCATTCCCTTTGCATCTTCCTGATATTGCTTAAATTCTTCAACATTTGGTGCAACACAATACTGTTCAGGCTGTGCACCTTTATACTTTTGATCTAGATAAGGTCCTTCAAAGTGAATACCAATAATTTCAGCACCTTCATATCCTTCTTCAACAACATTAACAACATTCTTCAATGCATTTGATAATACTTCATGACTCTGTGTAATTGTTGTAGGACAAATACTCGTTACACCTTCAGAAGTAATTTCTTTCATCCAGTGACGAAGACCTTCTGGTGTACCATCATTTGTATCCCATGTATGGTATCCATGTGTATGGATATCAATAAATCCAGGAAGGATTCTATCATTATCATAGTCAACATCCACTGCATTTGTACCATATGGATAGATATCAACAATTTTCTTATCCTCAAATTTCACCTGTGCTGGCATAAACTGTCCAGCAATCCAAACTCTCTTACTTTGAATAATCATATGTATTCCTCCAATTAATTTCATTATACGCTTGAAATCTTTAAATATAACCCATTCATCTTTTAAAAAAGCTATAACAGTTCTACTGTTATAGCCTTTTCCTAAAATGAAAGGGATTATTAAGCAATAATACTTAACTTATTTGCAAAGTTTCTTGAATTCGTCAGCAACGAACTGTACCTGCATACCAATAACTACCTGTACACTGTTCTTGCCTGGGTGCATAACACCAGAAACTCCTGCAGACTTGATTTTCTTATCATCAACAAGGCTGTCATCCTTAACTGTTAAACGAAGTCTTGTGATGCAGTTATCGATTGTAGCAACGTTTTCTTTTCCGCCAACACCTTCAAGAATTGTCTGAGCAACTGCTGTGAAGTCATTGTTAGCAAGTGTAGCGCTCTTTTCAGCGTCATCTGCTTCATCATCGTCTTCACGACCAGGTGTCTTAAGATCCCACTTGAGGATAGCGAACTTGAATACGAAGTAGAATACTAAGAATGCTGCGATACCTAAAGGAATGATCATCCAAGTGTTATGAGCTGCTGGTAAAGAAGCAGAGAAGATTAAGTCAGTTAGACCTGCAGAGAAGCAGAAACCAGC
Source organism: uncultured Bulleidia sp. (assembly GCA_934725105.1). Lineage (GTDB taxonomy): Bacteria > Bacillota_I > Bacilli_A > Erysipelotrichales > Erysipelotrichaceae > Bulleidia. The sequence continues at coordinate 27,001 of CAKVBD010000025.1, forward strand.
TCTGAATCCTACGAAGCATGTAATAACTGTGAAGATACCATATAAAGCTGCATATACAACATATAGAGCAGGTGCTAAGAACATGAATGCGAATTCGAATGGTTCTGTAACACCACATACGAATGCGGAGATAGCAGCAGACATAACGATACCAATAGCAATCTTCTTCTTGTTATCCTTAGCTGTCTGAATCATAGCAAGAGCAGCACCAGGAATACCGAACATCATACATGGGAAGAATCCAGACATGTAGATACCAAGATCCCAAGAAAGTTTAGCAGAAGCTGTTGTATCACCAGCCCAGAAGTGACCAAGGTCACCAAGACCGATTGTATCAAACCAGAATACGTTGTTTAATGCGTGATGTAGACCTGTAGGGATGAGTAATCTGTTGAAGAAAGCATATAAGCCAGCTCCAAAGTAACCCATAGAAGCAATACCATTACCTAATGCTACTAAGCCCTTGAATAAGATAGGCCATACGAATAATAGAACTACAGAAGCAAGAATTGAAACAACACCAGCTACGATAGCAACACATCTCTTACCAGAGAAGAAAGCTAACCAGTCAGGAAGTTTAGCATTCTTGAACTTGTTATAGCATGCAGAACCGATGACACCAGCAAGAATAGCAATGAATGGGTTAGCAATCTTACTAAATGCGATTGTTGTGATTTCATCCAATGTCATGATTGTGCTTACTGTACCAACAGCGAGTAAGTTAGTGATCATGAGCCATGATACTAATGCAGCTAATGCACCAGTTCCATCATGGTCATCAGTCATACCGACACCAATGCCGATAGCGAATAGCCAAGCCATGTTATCGATGACTGCGCCACCTGCCTTAACTAGAAAGAAACCGATCTGCTGTACAAGACCAACAACGTCTCCGCCTTGCATAGTAGATGGACATAATGCATATCCAAGACCCATCAAAATACCACAGATAGGAAGACATGCTACAGGAAGCATTAACGCTTTACCTAATTTTTGTAGAAATTTCATCATTCCACTCTCCTTTTCTTCTTTTGAATGCTTAATTCCCTTTTTCTATACTCAAACGTAAATCAATACGCTTTGTATACTTACTTTGTGATGGAGATTACTTCATCTCCAGCTTTTACTTCTTTTCCAGCAAGACCTTCAACTGCTGAAAAGTTAGGTGTATTTGTAATAATAACTGGGATGATTGTGTTGTATCCAGCTTCTTTTACCTTATCTAGATCAACTTCAATCATAAGATCACCAGCCTTCACTGTATCACCCTGTTTAACGTGACCCGTGAAGCCTTCACCCTTCATGTTTACTGTATCAATACCAATATGTACCAATACTTCAACACCATTTTCATCAACCAATCCAACGGCATGATTTGTTGGAAATACCATTGAGACTGTACCGCTTACTGGAGCAACTACTTTTCCATCTGTCGGAAGAATTGCAACACCTTTACCAATCATTTCTTCTGCAAATGTTGGATCTGGTACATCTTTTAATGCAACTGTTGTTCCATTAGCTACTGCATGTACTGAATACTTTGTTTCTTTTTTCTTAAAAAAATTAAACATTTGTCTCACTCCTTATTTGTATTTAACAATCTGCGAATATGGATTGCCATATAAACCATTTCTGCTTCGGTCAGTTCTTTTCCAGTTGCTTCTTTTATCGAGCTGGATATCTTTCTACAGCAATCAAATTCTTTTTCACACTGTCTTTTGATTGTCTGAATAATCAATAAATCTTCATCTTTCAGCATCTCATTTCGATATACTCTTTGCAGAAGGAACTTCACATGTGTCAGTAATCTTTCATAGTTCAAAGATTTTTCATCAACCTTAAGATTAAATTCATGATGAATCAAATCCAGGATCTTATGAATTTCTGTTGGAAATTTCGCAGCATCTGAAATCGATGTATCGTACTCTGAATTCACAAAGTGCAATGCGATAAATCCAGCTTCATCTTCTGTCAATTGCACATCAAATCTTTGTTTAATCAGATCAAGTGCATAACATCCAACGAGAAACTCTGAAGGATAGTAACGTTTGATTTCCCATAACAATGGATTTGTAAAATCAATGTTCTGCTTTTGTCTTTCAATTGCGAAGTTAATGTGATCTGTTAATGTTACATACACACTAGAGTTTAAGTTCACCGCAATCTTTTCCTTTGCGTAACTAACAATATCCCCTACAACTTCTGCTTCTTCTAAAGGCACACGAAGTAACAACTGCTTTAACTGCTCAGCATCATTTCGATCCTCTAATTTAAAGATTTTCTCCACTTTGCTTTCATCAATATCATTTCCACTTTTCGCGCCAAAGCCAAGACCTCTACCCATTAAAATGAGTTCAGCACCTTCATCATCAATTGTAGAAACGATATTATTGTTAATCACTCTATCAACAATCATATCTACCCTTTCAAACTTATTAGGATTATTATAACGAAAAAACCAGATACACGTACTCTAAAACTAGTACATCGATATCTGGTTTTGCCTTCTTCAGTAACAATCCGAATAACTTTGTTACACATATTATACACATATTCTTCACATCAAAATTATGAAAAATTATCTCCTGAGTTTTACAGTCAGACATAATGAAATACTTTCATTTTCAGCTTAAATGCTGATTTTTTTATGTCAATTCTT